>CAYXBZ010000001.1:0-26256 GCA_964463605.1 uncultured Pseudomonadales bacterium
CTACATAAGTGGTATCAAAATATAGTGACTAAATTTGTCTCAATCAACCCTCAGTTAAATTTCAGCTTTGTTGGTTAATATTACTTCATGCCTTAATAACTAAAAAATATTGCTCAAATACTCATTTCATTGTATGATTCATACAATGAAATCAAAACAAACCATGGTTACCACCAATATTAGATTGTCAAAGCCTGATTGGCTGCAAAGTAAGACCATTGCAGCACAGTTGGGTATGAGTTTAAACGAGTACGTCACTTCGGTTGTCGCTCAGGCCAATAAAAATCAGGCGATGGTAAAAAGCAGCACAAACAACGATGTTATTTGGCAATTACCTGATATCTCCCCCTCCCCAACAAACTATCAACCAAAAAAATTAAACAAAGATGATCAATTAATTTATGAAGAGTAAGTCCATTTTTATTGATACTAGTTTCTTTAAAGCTCTCATCGACCAACAAGATGATTTTTATACCCAAGCCCAAAATATCTGGGAACAACTACAGCAACACAACTCACAATTGGCTTCTTCTAATTATGTTCTCGATGAAACTGCAACCTTAATCAGAGCCAAAATAGGACTACAGACAGCTCTCAAGTTTCGCCAAACCTTGATTAACAGCCGTCAAATTGAAATTTTCAGAGTAATGATTGATGATGAAGCTCAAGCATGGGATTGGTTTAAAAATGATTGGTCAAAACTTTCTTTCACTGACTGCGTCTCATTTGCTCAAATGAAGCGTCTCAACATTTCTCAAGTTTGTAGCTTTGACAATCATTTTAAACGGGCTGGTTTTAAAATGATAAAAAGCTCCACCTTCTAGCATCACTGAGATAACTCTGTCGAGGGAAATACCCCCTTGCACAACTTCTTCAAATACTCCATAATTGAGTCATAGCAGATTTTGACAACTTTTTATTTCAACAACAGCTCGCCCATTGTCGAGTGTCTTTTTATTAATAAATAACTCTGGCCTCAGAAACTAGATTTTTGAACCCAAATTCATCAATCAAGTTCAAAGAACCAGAACAAACACAAAGGAAATATGCCAAGTCCCCTTGCAGAAAAACTACTCGCCCTCTCACAGAAAAAAGAATCAGAGGGTGTTTCGAGTGCAGCCAACTCAACTAGCACTAGCTTTAGCAGCACTGCTCAAAAAACGTCAACCATCAACAAAGACAGCGTTACCGCTACCGGCAGCGAGACCAACTCCACCAACAACAAGGCAGTGACAGTTGCAACTTGGTTTATGTTGGCTCTCTTGGTGCTACTACCAACCCTCATTCTCCCCTTTACTGACAGCTTTATTGTTCACAGCAAGCTGTTTATGGTGTTGTTTGGAGCGATAGCCACCGCCATTCTTTACTTCTTTATCTCTTTTAAAGATCGAGTGTGGAAAGTTATTGTTTCTCCCATCACCTTACCACTAATTCTCTTTGGCTTAACCGTTGCCGCCTCCACTTTTTTTACTCAAAACTATCCAGTAGAAAATTTACTGGGAATTGGAGGAGTTTATTTGGCTTCAATCGTCATTGCTTTGCTGGGAGCATCGCTAATTGACAAGAAAAAAACTCATCTTGCCATTCCAGCTTTGGTAGTGGCAGTAAGTGTGGTTAATTTGGGAAGCTTGCTCCAACTTTTTGGTTGGGGTCCAACCAGGATAATCGCCGCCATCACCGGTTTTGAGTTCGAACACAACCTACTCTTTAACCTCAGCATGAGCTCATTTGTAGCAGCTCAGCTGGGAGTGTTGGCCTTGATCGCCTCGGTGGTTAAGATTGTCAAAAACAAAAAGGTGTCAACTTTCGAGGTTATCACTCTACCAATTTTACTTTTTGGATTAGGTTTGCATCTTTGGTCGATGCTACCTGGACAGCCGGCCGAGGTAGTATTACCTCCTATGTCGGCTAGTTGGTCGGTAGCCTTAGACAGCTTGAGAATTCCTCGCGCCGCTCTCATTGGTCAAGGACCAGAAGGATACGTAGGTGCTTTCACTCGTTATCGACCAGCAACACTCAACACCGACAGATTGTGGCAAACTCGCTTTGACAGCGCCATGGGTGCCCCACTCACTTTATTAGTTCAACTTGGCTTTTTAGGTTTAATCGCTTGGCTAGTTTTAGCTGGACGCTTTTTTCTCAAGAGCACCAAAGATGAACTACTCAAGGAATCACCTTTAAGCCTGGTGGTGTTGGCTTCATTTGTGATTCAGTTCTTCCTTCCTCCCAACTACATCATGATTGGGTTACAGGGAATTCTGATCGCTTTTTGGATTGCAGATCTCAAGGAGCATTTCTCGGTTCTTAAACTAAGACCTTTAAGCGCCAGCCTAGACTCGAATAAACAGTCTTCAAGATCTGCTCAGGAAAAAACAAAAACCGAAAACATCATCAGCCTCGGTACAAACGGAGCAATGATCGCAGGCTTGCTGTTTTTGACTTTTGCCACTGGACGCGCCTATGCCAGTTTTCATCAGATGTTTCTCGCTGAGAAAGCAATCATGAATGACGATGGTGTGGCCGTTTACGAACATCGTCAAAGAGCCATGATACTCAATCCTTATCACGACACCATTCGTCGCAGTTACGCTCTCACCAACTTGCAGATCGCCATTGCCCTTTCAAACAAAACCGATCTCACCGAGCAAGAGCAAGAGCAAATCAGCGAGTTAGTGCAGCAAGCTGTTAGAGAGGCTCAGGCTGCCACCACCATCGATCCACAAGACAGTCAAAACTGGATCGTGTTAGCTCAGATTTACCAAGAGTTGATCGGTAGTGTCGAGGAAGCAGATCAGTGGGCAGTTAACGCTTACGTTAGTGCCATCCAAACCGATCCCTCTGATCCTTTACTTAGAATTCAGTTGGGCAACATCTTACTTCAACAAGAACAACTGCAACAAGCAGCCAACCTGTTTTCTCAAGCCATCGAGCTTAAACCAGACTTGGCAGCCGGTTACTTCTACCTTGGTCAAGTGCAACAGATGGGACAAGATCCCATTGGCGCCCAAAGATCTTGGCAACAAGCCTTGGCTTTGCTAGAAACCGGAACCGAAGATTACGAGATGTTGCAACAGCTACTGGAAGAACTGGAGCCTCTAGTCGAGGAAGCTCAGGCTCAACTCGCTCAGCAAGAGCAAGCAATGCAACAGCAACAGTTTGACGAAAGCGGGCAACCACTTTCTATGGATGAGATGCCAGAGGGATTCGACGCCGCTCCTGGCACATCACCTCTTGGCCAGCAGTTACCCTCGCTTACCGATCAAAACATCGAGAGTCGAGAGAACATCGTTTCTCAACCAGGAGCCGCTCCTCTCGAACTTAGTGAGGAAGACGCCAACTTGTTGCAACAACAAGAGTCTGAGCCAGAAGAAATTCCAGAAGAAGAAGGTGAGTTTGAACTTGAATAAAACTCAACAACGCTTCACAGCTTCAACTGAGACAGTCTCAACTTGAAAAGCAAAAACCCCAGCCATAAGGCTGGGGTTTTAATTTTGCATTTAAATTTTTACACAATAAAATTCTGTAATAAACACTCACTTTAACTTAAAAACAGCCTCTCTCACCTCATCTAATCCCTCTCCCGTCACTCCACTGAAAAATATAGGTAACAACTTATGCTGTTGAAAAAAAGCTAAAATTTCACTGATTAAATCGTCGGCATACAAATCTTTTTTGTTAACCGTAACAATAGAGGGTTTGTTGAGCAAATCAGGTTGATATGCAGCTAGCTCCTCCAGTAAAAGCTGATGCTGTTCATAAAGCAACTTGGCCTTTTTTTGCAAAGACAGATCTTGGTCGAAGATGATCTCTTCCTCAAGAAACAACACAAACATTAAGGTTTGACAGTTTTCGATATGTCTCAAGAATCGATCGCCTAACCCCTTCCCTTGACTGGCACCCTCAATTAGTCCAGGGATGTCGGCCACCACCAGTTCTCTTTCACCATCACGACTAGCCATCACCCCCAAGTTAGGTTCGATGGTTGTAAACGGATAGTTGGCAATCTTGGGATGAGCCTTCGTTAGCCGAGAAAGAAGGGTGCTCTTGCCAGCATTGGGCAACCCAACCAACCCCAAATCTGCCAACAGTCGCAACTCCAAAATCACCTCCTTCTTTTCGCCAAAAGTGCCGTACTGAGCTTCGCGTGGAGTTTGATTGGTAGAGCTGCGAAAAGCTCGATTACCTCTTCCACCTAGGCCACCTTGACACAGCACTACCTCCTCGCCGTCTCGTCTTAACTCGATTAACTTGACCGCACCAACCTCTTGCGCAGGAATGTCGAGAATCTTGTCAAGTCGAGTAAACCTCTTAACAGGCGCTTGCTCCAACTCAAGGTTGACTGGGCGCAGGCGTTCCGCCTGCGCCCCCCTATCTCCCGACAAGTTACCGCCATAGTCTTGGAAAAATTTACGGAAAGTGACATCGTTGCGGTCAAGCAAAGTATTTAATCTAAACGGGTTAACTTCATCTGCATAAACCTCATCCTGAATCTGATTTGAAACCACTCCCCCTTCAACAACAGCATCATCATCCTCATCAATCTGATCAAACTCAAAGTCTGCTGCTGGCTTTTCGTACTTTCTTCGCCTGACATAACTAGGCTCATTCTCTTGCACCAACCAAACTACCGTGCCCAGTGGCACCTTGACAATTACATCATCACCATCGCCTCCATGACGTCGATTCTTGCCACCACTTTCGCCTTTTTTGGCTTCAATCAGCTTGACTCCGGCAAAACTTTTCAGGGTACCAAGATTCTTATCAGCTTGAAGAATGATACTTCCTCCCCTGCCTCCATCACCGCCATCAGGACCTCCCTTGGGGCGAAACTTCTCGCGCAATAGCGCGATGCGGCCATCGCCACCATCTCCTGCAGATAGAGTAAGTTTAACTAAGTCAATCATGTTGTTTTGTAATTTGTTCGCTAATAAATATTACTATTAAATTCTAAGGAAAAAAACTATAGTGGTAGCCTCACCTAAATAACCCACTTAAATAACCCAAATAGTGGCCTCATTTGAGATAACCCACAAATACTCTCAGAGCCTACAAATACTCAAGGGGGTTAACCATTACTCCTCCATTATGAAGTTCGAAGTGAAGGTGAACTCCAGTTGATCGACCGGTGCTTCCCATTTGGCCCAACACATCTCCCCGATTTACTCGCTGACCAATCTGCACTTGAACTGTACTTAAGTGGGCATAGAGAGTGCGAAAGCCGTTTCCGTGGTCGATTACTACCCGGTTGCCGTAGCCACCACCATCTGGCCAACCAGCTGTGGTCACCACTCCCGCATCAGCTGCAAGAATGGGTCCTCCACCTTGATTGGCGATATCGATTGCACGGTGATAAAAACGATAGCCCTGAGTAATTCTGCCCGACGCTGGCCAGATAAACTGCCCATGAGCCACCACACTGCCTGCATCTGGAGTAAACTGAGCACGGGGCGCTTGTCTTGCGGGTTGAGTGGTGCTGCTGGCTGCTGCTGGCGCCACTCCTTCAGGAATCATTAACCATTGACCTGCCACTAGCTCAAATGTTTCATCATTCAAAAACTCATTAAAAGGATAGTCAACAATCATCTGAGCCTGAGAGTTATCAAGGCCGTATCTCTTGGCGACTGTATAAATTGTGTCACCTCTTCTAACCTGGTGTCGAACTCCGTCAATTGGCAAAATCTTCAACTCCTGTCCAGGTTTGATAGCCGATGTCTCTTTAAGATCATTTTCCCAAAGAATCGTATCAACCGACAAACCATAGCGCTCAGCAATTGAAGAAAGAGTTTCTCCTTCGCTTACAGCATGAGTAATGATCTCACCACCTCTGTATTGGCGAACCGCCTCCGCTTGAAAAGTATAAAAATCTGGAGCAACGGCGGTAGTTGTGGCCAACACCGGCACCGAAGCCTGAAGCTGCTCAATACTTTCTGTTTGAGAAAACACCAGAGGTCCAAACACCACCACAATCGTGACCAAACCCACCATACCCAGATGCAAAAAGGGGCGAGCGTATCTTCCTCTCTTCATATAGAGTATATCTACCAAAGAATCTTTGAACTTCTCGAAGTGATCAAACCAACTATAGCCACGCAGTTTAATGTAATAGCGAATAAATCGGACAAACTCACCGATTTGAGAAAAAACTGCTGGAGCATCAAGATCAAAAGTAATTCTTGGCATAAAACCGCTTCTAAATCATACTCTTTTATATAGTTCAATACAACACCCCACCATTACTAACGCTTACCGCCTCAAAAAAAACATCGCGCTGGGGTGAGAAATTGCGCTTAAATCTATCCTGTTTTTAAACTAGCTAAAAACTCCTTGTTCGACTTGGTTTTCTTCAATTGACCAATCAAGGTTGAGGTTCTCTCCTCGGGACTAAGAGTGTCCAACATGCGCTGTAGAGTTAGTACTGACTGATAAGTCATCGCGTCGTGCAAAAGATCGTCTTTGCGAGTTCCTGATTTCTGAACATCAATCGCTGGATAAATGCGTCTCTCCGCCAATCTTCTGTCTAGATGAATCTCCTGATTGCCCGTACCTTTAAACTCTTCGTAAACCAAGTCATCCATTCTGGAGCCAGTATCTACCAGCGCTGTACCGATAATCGTTAGTGAGCCATCAACCTCAAAATTTCTGGCAGCCCCAAAGAATTTCTTAGGAGGGAAAAGAGCAGCAGGATCAAATCCTCCAGAAAGAGTTCTTCCAGAAGTAGGCATTGCTAAATTGTAAGCTCTAGCCAGCCTGGTAATTGAGTCTAGCAAAATGGTTACATCTCGGCCAACCTCAACTAATCGCTTAGCTCTCTCCAAAGCTAACTCTGCCACTTTAACTTGATCCTCCGCCGACTCGTCAAAGTTGCTGGCGGCCACCTCTCCTTTGCCATTAGTAATGCCCGCAATGTGGCGTCGAATGTCGGTCACTTCCTCTGGCCTCTCTCCCACCAAGACAGCCATCAGGTGTATCTCTGGTGAGTTGGTGGCAATCCCGGTCGCAATGTTTTTCAGCAAAGTGGTTTTTCCTGCCATTGGGGGCGATACAATTAAGCTGCGCTGCCCCTTACCAATCGGCGCAATCATGTCAATTATTCTCAATGACAAAGGCTCTTTCCCTGTTTCCAACTGAATTTTCTTGTCTGGATACACAGGAGTCAGTCGCTGGAAATTTTGTCTGTTCATCTGACGAAACTTCTCGGCTGGAATGCCGTTGATCTCATCAATTTGCAGCAAACCCCAATAGCGCTCATTGTCTTTTGGTTTTCGAGCTGGCCCCTTGATTGAGTCACCTGGCCTGAGGTTGAAACGCCTCATCTGGGAAGATGAAATGTAAGCGTCCATTTCTCCTCCGGCGAATGTCACCCTGATCACCCCATGACCATTGCGCGAGGCATCAAGTACGCCCTCAATTGATTCCATGGGCATGTCCCCATCAGGAAGACGTTCCAAAACCTCACTCTCTTTCTTGTTATTTGAGGTGTTGTTGTTTTTACTCATATTGTGTTTAAAAGATCTTTTTTGAGAACTCTCATCAGTCTTTTTTATTCCTTTCTTATCTGAATGATTGGTGGTTTTTTTTGAGCTTGTTCTTGTTTTTGTACTTGCCTTCGAGGCTACCTTCGGTGCTGTCTTGGCAGTTGATTTTTTGGAGGCTTGTGAAGAATCTTTTACAGAAGTCAGTGAAGCGGAAGATTTTTCCGACACCTCACTGTCAGATGAACCACTAGGCGATCCACCAACTAAATCGGCAGCGCTGTAAGCTGATTTTTTCTGAGTTGATTTTCCCTCTTGAGAACTATTTTTTATTGAGGATTTTGTAGATGCAGCTGATGTTGAAGGCATAAAGCTCCTAGCTGTGGCTTACTTAGTAGTTATTGAATATTGGCTAAATTTGTATAAATTTGATGTTGCAACAGGGTGTTATCGGATTATTGAGTTGTCTGGTTATCAGGGGATGAAAAATAGGCTGATTGGCAATTACTTCTGGATTATTTGCTTGCACTCGTTTATTCACCAACAGCCTTGTAAAAGAATAATTCACAAAATAATTAAAATAATTAAATAAGCTGTTCAAGCAAACACGAGTTGCGAAAAAGTCATAAAACAAAGGTGATTTTAGTTTGACTACAATCTCTGGCAATAAAAACTATGTTATCCAAAAAATGCGTCAATTCCTTGAGGAATGACGTTATTATGGCAAAAAGCATCTTTTTTGTCAAATATTTAGCAATTCTTGAGGAAGATTGTTAATAGTTACTCGAGAAAACTATCCGCTTTTGCGCTACAACTCCTTCACTATCTTGGCGTATCGGAAATATCGAATGGGAGAGTTGAGGTGTTTGCAAGTGTACAAGATTAAATCTGCGTCGTAGTCACTAATCTGCTCCCCTTCTTCTCCAGAGTAAATCTCGTAAACAAACTTGCGTTGTTCTGAAATAATCTCAACTCGATCGCCTACTTCCAACAAAGGCAATCGATAAAAAGAGTGTAGTTGCCAATAATCACTCTTCCACCACCATTCCCAGCCATAACGATGACCGACCACGATCATCGGCTTAAGCAAATCGCCTGGAATACCAAAGTCCGGCACCCACCAGGCTCCAGAATCCAAAGCCTCTTCTTCAGTTTCAGTTCTCTGCAGTTGGGTGTTAACACCAATTTTTGGAATCATAATCAAATCCTCTTGAGGCAAACTTGAATCAACCGGCGGCAAATATCTATCCTCCTCTACCTGACGACTTTCGAGAGAATCTAGCAACTCCTGTGTATCCAGCGGTTGTTGTTGCTGAACCAACTGCCCCAATAAAGTTGAGTCTCGATTTTGATTGGTGTCGCTAACAATCGAGGGTTGATAGAAATATGAGTAATAAAGTTTTGGCCCCAGATAAAGCGTTGCCATTGCCCCCACTCCCAAAAGAATAATTAAAATTATCCAGTTCAACAAAATCTGAGACATTAAAGAGCCAACTTTGGCACTTGAGTTTAAAAAGCCAAAAAATAGATGCTGATGCTTAGACGTGGGATGTGAAGAATAACTCGAGTTGAGCGATAAAGATAATATCGGCTGACGATAAACGTCAAACTCTGGTTTGTAATAAGGCAATGTGGGGTCAACTCTTTGAGACCACTTTCCCAGAAGGCTTTTCTTGATCGAACCGCTAAAGTGAGCGGAGACGCTAGTATTTTTAAGCTGATACAACATTGGATAATCCCCGATAAATAGCCTAATTAATGATAACACTCCGTGAAACTTCTCTGCAAAAGTAACCGTCAAGCTAGACTACTTTATAGGTTGGAGCGAATTATATCTTATAATCAGGAACAAATCAATTATATAGGATACTACTTGAGGGATAAAATAGACCAGTCGAATCTTGGCTCTCCTGATTGTCAAGAAAGTCCTCAACTTTCATGGGTAAATGTAAACTAATATATCAATAGGTAAATTTGTATATAGGTAAGAAGAATGATCCCAATACTATCGCCACTAAGTGGTCAGTGGCGTTAATAAAGCAAAAAAAAAGCACCTAATTGAAGTTCGGTCGCCTGCCCAACCACCGAACTTCAATTAAGTGCCTTGTTAATAAATTTGCAAATTGTAATATATCTAATTTGTGCTCATTTCTGAGGGGTTTCACCCCTCAGCGTTTTGTTTCGTCCCGTCCTGCTAAGCGGGACTACGGAGCATAATCAGAATCACAACTGTTGTAGCATCCCAACAATTATACCCCAACTATAATATTATTGCCAATAGAATGTCAACCTATAAAATTATTAATGTCGATTGAATCCATATCTTATAGTATTCTTTTTGAGGAGTTTAAGAGTAAATTTACATGTTTTACACATGACAATCGTAAAATTCATCGTTGTTGAAAACTGGTAGATAAACTTGAAGAAGCTACTTTGCTGACTATTAAAACAATTAAAAACGCGACATTAACTCAAGCTAACTCAACAACCCTATCTCGGCCAGAACTTCTTTGAGAGTGTGGTGAGTTTTAGAACTGATCACATTGGAATATCCCAAGCGGTGCGCCTCCTTGATGCGCCTATCAAGTGCTGCCACTTGTCGCACCTCTCCCAGCAAGCCCACCTCTCCGATAAAAACAGTCTTGGTTTTAATTGATCGATTGTTGAGGCTACTGGCAATGGCAACCGCCAGTGCTAGATCAACTGCCGGCTCGCTAATTCTAAAACCTCCAGCTGCGCTTAAAAAGATGTCGTGAGAAGCTAGGGGCAATCTGCAGTGTTTCTGCAACACAGCAGCCAACACCTGAATTCTAGACAGCTCAATGCCTCGACCTACCCGCCGCGGCATTGCCAACTGAGATTGATTCACCAAAGACTGTGCCTCAATTAACAGCGGACGAGTTCCTTCCATCACACAGGCCACCGCACTTCCCGCCACTCGCTCTTGCTGATGTTCTAAAAAAATCTCGCTTGGATTGGATACTTCTTCATAACCATACTCCACTACCTTAAATACCCCCACCTCATCGGTGGCGCCAAATCTGTTTTTCAAAGCTCTTAGCAATCTAAATTGTCCCGTTCTTTCGCCCTCTAACTGCAATACCGAGTCAACCATGTGTTCAAGAACCTTCGGGCCAGCTATGGCTCCCTCTTTGGTAACATGCCCCACCAAGAAGGTAGGAATCGACAAACGCTTGCTTACCGAGATAATTCGTTCCGTTGACTCTCTTACTTGACCGATACTCCCGCTAGCACCAGTTAAATCTAAAGTAGTGAGTGTTTGGATGCTATCAACTATCACTAAGTTTGGCCGAGTACTCTCCATAACGGCCGTGAGTTGATCAACATCGGTAGTTACGACAAATTGTAAGATTTGATCGGTGGCTTGAGTTAGGTTGTCCGAATCTTTAACAAAGCCATATTTTGATAAAAAATGTTCATTATTTAATATTCTATTGATTCTAAGGTTAATTTGTTCGGGGCTTTCCTCACCACAAACATATAAAATTTGATGCTTGCTGTCAACCTCCTCCAAACTCTTCTTGTTTTTTTTCAAGAGTTTTTTTTGAGACTCTTGGTTGGTTTTTTTTGAGTTTTTTTTATCTTCACCCCCCTTGCTTTTTTGCCCCCCCTTATCTTTTGCCTCTTTCTCAACCGCATCTTGTTGTTGATTTTCATTACTTAGTGAGTCTGACGCGATCAAGCCACTCATCACCAAACTCACTTGTGTTAACAAGGTGGATTTGCCAATTCCTGGCTCTCCTCCAATTAACATCACCGCTCCCGGGACTATTCCTCCACCCAAAACTCTATCTAACTCTCCAACCCCGCACGAAAAACGCTGTTTTGAGTCGCTAATAACTCCCACCTCTGGACGAGAGACTAGCAATTCACTTAAGTTGACATCTTTCATCGCCCGATTGGTAGCTTTTGCTCGCGACACGTCTTCGACTACTTCCTCCACCAAACTATTCCAAGATCCACACTGAGTGCAGCGACCCTGCCACTTTGGATGTTTGGTGCCACAGCTTTGACACACATGCACTGTTTTAGTCTTTGCCATAAGTTTTACTTATCCAAACTGATAAATTCGCATATTAGTAACAGTATTAGATATGAGCTCATTTCTGAGGGGCAAGCCCCTCAGCGTTTTGTCTTGCTTTGCAAGATCAAAGCCTGCCTGCCTACCGGTAGGCAGGCTCCCCTGTCGCTTACGGGGTATTAGACCCCGAAGCTCCACTAGGGGGAATCCCCCTAGAACCCCCATTCTGATTTGTTCCCCGTAGCAAGCTACGGGGTATAATCAGAATTAATATCTGCTTCAGCGCTGCAGCAACACAGATTAAAACCTCATGTATATCAACTAGTCAAGTTCTTGAATTTTTTGCACCTGCAGCCGTCCGTCTCTAAACTCCGCCACCACCTCCACCCGCATGCCAACATAAGATGATAGCGACAAAGAGTTGCTACCCACTTGAGTTTTGCCCACCTCTCCTAGTTTTAAATAATACAAAGAGTTTTCTTGAGTAAGTTCACCCACCACAATAATTGGCTCTCCTTGAACCGTAGTTTGTCGCCACTGCTCAATTTGTTCTTGACCAACTAAGTTGTCACTTGAGGCAGCAAAACGCTGCATCAACCAATAATAACCCAAAACCAATCCCACCATGATGGTGATAAGTAAGACTAGGCGAAGAACTACTTTCATAAAATGCTGTTGTTGATTTATAGATTGGTACTATTTAATCATCATGGTGGTTGAAAACCTAGGGTCACGCTCACAAATCACCTCTACTGCTCCCCCCACCACTTGCATCAGTTTATTTTTTTGCTCCAAAAAAGGAGTGTGTTCTGAAACCAACAAAACAGTTGGCTGAAGTTTCTTGATTAACTCAAGATGATCTTGTTGTGTGTCAAACTTGCTTGGCAGGATAAAAACCAGATCTGCCAGATGAGTTTCAACCAACTTTCTCACTCTTACTTCTTGAGAGTCTATTGGTCGGTCAGCTCCCTTGAGTTTTTTTACTCTACTATCAGACTCAACTCCCACCACCAAACAACCACCAAGCTCCTTCATTCTAGTTTGAGCCTGAGATAAAAAGAGCAGATGCCCCTGATGAAGCAGATCAAAAACTCCCGTAACCAATCCGATTGGACGATCTCTCTCGCGACAAGTTGCAACTATTTCATTTAATGATAGCTTAAGTGCTTGAGTCATGTTGTTTGTTTGTATCTCTGGATCGCCACACAATTATATCAGCGAGCAAGCAAGCAATATTTTTTCAAAAACCAACTTCATCAATGACCAGTCGTATTAAAAAAACTACCCTCAAAACTTACAACAATACGACATATTGTGGCACACAGACCTTAAAAAAACCTGAAGAATTTCTGTGCCAAATTTATTTAATTTCTTGGAGTTTTTGGGTAGCTTGTTGAAAAAGTGTCTGCCATTCCTCGAGATATTTTAGATGACTCACCCCATCATGCATAAAAGCTCGATTGATATTCAGATTCTTAAAAGGAATGTTATTCTTTTGATGAAGGTGACTCGCACTCAATTTAAAAATCAAGTGATTTATCCAGTTTAAAAAACCACTTAATCGTTCATTTTGTTCAGCCTTGTTAGAATCTGAGGCTAACTCTTGAGTCACTTGATATTTTTGATTTACTAAAAAGTTTCCCAGCCAACTGTTGCTTTGTGTGAACTTTTTTTGAACATTGCCCGCATCATAAATCCAATCTATCTGCATTGACTCAAGAGCATCAAAAATTGATCTTTTCTCTTGAGGTAAAGAGAGTGAGTCAAGATCCATCCACAAATTAAAACACCACTGATCTGAAAAAATTACTTTCCCAAAAAAAGAAACTCTTTTCTTGCCGTTAACAATCGCCAACAGCAACAAGACCAACCTAGTTATCCAAAGAGTTCCTGGCTTGGTCACGATCAACAGGTCAAGGTCATCATTGGGTTTAGCAGATCTGGCTGCCACCGAACCGGTGATGCCAATGGCCTCAATCCAGCCAATCTTTAAAGCAGCCCGAATCAATCCATAAGCCGAATCTCTCACCAAATAAGAGTTGATGTTATTTTGCCGCCTACTTTTCACCCAGTTTTGTGCCACCAACCTCTGACTTTCGTGGCCACGTCCATCTTTAAATTTATCAACAAAACAAAAATAATCGTCCCACTTTTGCAACACCCCCGTCTCAACCAATTTATTAAATCTTGATCGAAGCAATTCAAGCGACGGGGAAGACCTGTTTTGAAAATCAATATTATCAAAAATGCCACCTGCTTGCTGCTTAATCATCAAAGTCTTTATCAGCTGCTGCTCAACCACCTCTGGTCTAATTAAACGCTGAAGAATCTCACTTTCAAGTAAGGGAAACTTAAACTGAGAGCTGTAGGCAACTGTTGCCAAAATTTGAAGATCCAACGAGCCAACTTTCGAAGCGAAAGAGTTATGAAAGTGATGCGACTGTGTCTTTTTCACATAATCCCTCTAGCATCTCTAAAGCCCAAACTGACTCATGACTTGAGTAACTCCTTGATTGAGGGTTTGTAGATCGGCTTGAGTCAATTCTTGACTAGAGGCTTTGTTGATTGCGTCGGCATAGTAATCAATAATCAAATCATTCAAGCCCACATCGTGAGTAAAGGAGCACAAAGGGCCGCTGCGGGCCAACGGTGCATCCTGCAAGTAAGCAGACACATACTCGGCATTGGCAAGCTCACTAGCCATGTCAACTCGCGGATAGATCTCTCCAAAAGCACGAATCTCGCTCTGGGCTGAGTAGAGCTTGCGCAAGACATCAGGCGTACTAAGATACTTGAGTAGTTGCCAAGCTTCATCGGCATGAGGACTCTTACTACTCACCCCCTCTGCCCAATAAGTAGCCCAACCATACTCACTCTCTCCAAGTTTTGGTACAGGAGCAATCTCAAAATTCAAATCAGGATTTATGTGTTTTACCTCGTGAGCCCTCCACGATGGAGCCAGCATCATCGCCACATCGCCCCTGGCAAAAGCCGTGGTTGAGTTTGGAAGATTGGAACCATACACTGGAGTAGATTTAGCAAATAGAGCATAAAAGTCTATGGCATCTCTCACCTCTCCCGAAAGAGGGTTTGAAGGGTTGCCTCCATTTTGATGAATCAAAAGACCCAGTATGTCTGAAAAATGTTCAACATTAGAGGTATTACCCAGAGCAATTCCACCGCGTTCAACCTCGTTGCCGTTGCGAACGGTAAGTTTATCAGCCAACACTCGCACCTCACCCCAAGTTGAGGGAACCTCTTCGTTTGCTGTTTGCAAAATATCTTTGTTGTAGTACAAACCCAATCCGTCGTACATGAGAGGAATTCCCACCAACTGCCCATTGTGTTGTAGTTGTTGAGAGTATATTGGATAAAATGTTTGTTCATACTCGGCCACCGACATCACTCTGGTTGGCATTGGAGCCAACTCTTCCTCAAGCATTGGCACCCAAGTTGCGTGATATCTGAAAACATCTGGCCCGCTCCCAGCCTCAATGGCTGATTGCAGGCGAGTTCTATAATCTTTGTGTGACTGCTGCCTGTAGTCAACACCAATGCCTGTTTGCTGCTCAAAATCCTCAAGTACTTCCTGCATCACCGAGGTCGGTTCCCACAAACCCCAATAGCTCAGCACTACATTGCTTTGAGCCGGAGCTGTGGCTGGTGCCTCACCCGTATCAGGCGAAGAAGGTGATGAAGAACTAGGAGATGTTGAGCTGCCTCCCAGATTCAAAACTTTCATAATGCCATACACCACTCCTCCTACAATCACTAGAGCGCCAAGTAAAAAAGGGACAAACTTGGGCACCTTGCTGCCGGAACCTGCCATCTTGGGAGGTTTGGGCAATTTAGGAGCTTTAGATTTTTTTGTTCTTGATTGCTTTTTCTTATCTTTTCCGTCAGATTGATCATCATCTTTTCCTTCATCTTGACTATCACCTGTTGCTGACGAGCTAGACGTGAGACCACCTATTCCCGATCCAGAGGGAGCGCTCGCTCCTAAGTTAGGGTGCGTAATAGCTGGATCACCCATTCCATCTGGCTGAGAGGTCATTTGTCTAGCCGCAATTGTTTGTTGAGCTGCTAACTTCGCTTGAGCTTCAGTTTGCTGCTCATTTGAAGTGGCGTTGGGATTAATCGGCGACTCACTCAAGCTCGTTCTGGGCACAGAAGCCGCTGCCGCTGCTGCCTTGTCGGCACTTGAAGCTTGAATTTTTTGCATCGTACTTTGAGGAGCAGCTTGAGGTTGGTCAAAGGTGGGTGCTTCTCTGGTTTGACTGATGGTAGAAGTGCGAGTGACCTGACCTTGCTCATTTAATTCTGGAGGAGCTCCTCCTGGATACTGCGTGTCCAAACCACTGGGCATCACTGGAGCTGGAGGAATTGGTTGAGAGTTAGATGAAGCAAGTGGCGTTTTAGGAGGAGGGGTAATCGTTTGGGCGCCAGCTTGACCGCCAACTGCTCCAGAAGGAGTTGGGGTTGAACCTGCTCTAGAGGGAGGTTGAGGGATGTTGGGCCTGGGTAATGAAGAGTCGTTGGGCATGGTTTGAAAAAATAATTCGCAAATTGATGGCAAAGCGAAACAGGCTCGCTCGCTTATATCAGTCTAAAGCTACATAACTGGTTACACGAAAGCAATAGATTTAATATACTATTGCTATTATGTCTGTTTTTAGACTGCAATTCAAGCTGTCATTGCATAACAACACTCGCCCCAATTTTTGGCTATGGGGAGCAGGATTTGGACTTCTTTTTTCAAGCATCTTTTTCTTGTTGATTTTTTCAAACTACTATAAGAATCGATATTATCAGGGAATTGTTGTGGGAAATGTTGACTTAGGTGGACTTACCACCCAAGAAGCAGCAGCTACTCTTTCTCAATATAAGCAGCCACTACCCAATGACACAAAGCTAATTATTCAAGCTTTCGACATCAACCAACAACCCCACCAAGCAACACTAAATCTTCATGAGATCGTGGATGAACTGATGATCGAAGAAATACTCGAGACAGCTTTCCAAGTAGGTCGCGACGGTAATTTTTTTGAAAGATCTTACAAGATCATCGATTTACTCAACAATCAAGAGAGCTTCATTCTTAATTATCGTCTTAATGAAGGTCTGCTAAAAAAACAGCTCCAACAACTTGCTCAAGAAATAAATTATTCTGGAAAATCTCCTAGCCTTCAGCTAACAATAAGCAACAACCCTCAGTCAATCCAGCTTGATCCGGGAGAAGATGGACTTGAACTTCTGCAAGACGAATCATTTCAAAAAATCTTATCTACGCTGGAGCCCTACACCACCCTACCTCCAAACAAAACAGTCTCAACTCAAATTGTAGTCGACGCCACAACCTTTCCCATCATCCAAAAACTCAGTGAAGATCAAGCAGAAAAAGCCCAACAAAGAGCTCTGGCTTACGTGGGAAGGAGTGTCGTTTTTGAACCGACACCAACATCCAGTCTAAAAAATGAGCTTGTTTTGCTAGCAAACACCAAGCAAATTCTTGGCGATCAAGAGCTGGTTGCTTTCGTAAATCCCACTGAAGGCTATTATCTTGATCTTATCGAAGAGACAATCTCAACTTGGGCTGAAGAAATCAACCAACCGCCAGTCAATGCCGAGTTTGAGTACGATCAAGACAATCTTAAGGCCACCGTTTTTAAACCAGATGAACCAGGGTTGGAGCTTGATGAAGAAGCGATCAGAGACAGCTTGCTAACTCACATGAAAAAAATTGAGCCTACTTCAGATTTGGCCATGATCTCAGAAGAAGATGCTGACCCAACCAAGCAACTTGACCTGGTAATTCACCAAACAAAACCTGAATTTACTTTAGCAAAAACAAATGATTTGGGTATCAAAGAGCTGATTGGCTTCGGAGAAAGTTTTTATCGAGGTTCCATTCCCACTCGTCTTCATAATGTAAATGTGGCAAGCGAAAAATTAAGCATGACCCTCATTCCTCCCGGAGAAGAGTTTTCCTTCAATCAAGCTGTTGGAAAAGTGGATGGATCTACCGGCTTTCAACAAGCTTACGTAATTCGCAGCGGACAAACACTCATGGAGTTTGGAGGCGGTGTTTGTCAAGTCAGTACCACCATGTTCAGAGCCATGCTTGATGCTGGAGTAAATATCACCAAACGACTGCCACATAGCTATCGAGTAAGTTATTACGAAATTGACAATCAACCCGGCTTTGATGCCACAGTCTACTCAGGAGAAGTTGACTTACGTTTTATCAATGACACTCCCGGCTACTTGTTAATTGTCGCCAACGCCTATCCCACTCAGGCATACATGACTGTACACATATATGGTACAAATGATGGACGTCAGAGTGAAATAGGAGGCTACCGCCAGTGGGACTTTGCATCACCCCCTCCTCCAGAAGACGTTCATGACCCAAGTCTGGCGCCAGGCGAAAGAAAACAGGTTGAAAACGCCATTCCTGGTTTAAAGACCAGCTTTGATTGGACGGTTTACGATAAGGACGGCAATCTTCTTCACGAAAAAACATTCTTCTCCCACTACCGCGCTTGGGGAGCAAAGTACTTGGTAGGAATTTAGGGAAGTCACATCAATAAAACCACCGAGCCTCGCTAGAAAATATCCATAATTAACCAAAGGATCTCGTTGCAAGCTCAGTCAAGAAGTTTTTAATGTCCTGATCGCTTATTGATTCTCCAACATACTCGACTTCCTCAGAATAATCGATGTCATCATAGTAAGTGAGTTGTTGAAAAAATAACTTCTCGTTGAAGAGTCCTTTGTACATCTGTTTGGCAGCCGCGACAACATCTTGTGTTGTTAGATGATTTTTTAGCAGAAAGTACAAATCAGCATAATCTTTCCACTTGGCTCTTTTACCCAAGGTAAAAGCCTTCATAGCCGCCGATACTTCAAGTGATGGCGTGTCAATTATGTCGCCGATAGCCTCTTTTGCTTGAACTTGATATGGATAGTGCAAAAAGGTGAGCTTAACCTCATTTGTTAATAAGTGAAGTTGATCTGCCTCCTCATATATTAATTCGGGATAATAATCTTTGGCGAGGATGGTCTTGCTAATTTTGGGTTTATTTAGCTCAGCTTCAGTGAATAAATCAAAGTCAACAGATCTTCTATGACCAATCTTGAGCGCAATCGCTGTTCCACCAGCTAAATAAAAATCATCTGCAAAGTCATGAATTAGGGGCAGAAGCTCCAGTTGCTTTTGATTAAGAATGTCTTGGTGCATGGCGATTAAAATACAGATTAAAATAATTTTTAGTCAAAGCAGAGTAGTTTGTTCGTGCCTGGGATTGTTGCTTATTAAAAATTACTGCCACACGCTCAAGCCCTAAAATATCAATCAATTGCTTAACAGCCTCAAGTGAACCATAGTTGAGAATCGTCTCAACCACCACCTCTTCACTCACTGAGGATAGCTTTGACTCAGCTACTCCCCAGAAGAGAGACTTGTTGTCCAAAACAAATTGATCTAACGGCGATAATGAACTCATGGCTTAGATAGTTTTTATTAAATATTAATTAATTTTACAGAAGAGCTGCTCGAGTAAAAAAATGAATCATCTGGGATTATTGTATCAATTTTGCAACCACTTTTCACGAGAGTTCAGTTGGTTGTGGCAAATTATTTGAGATAGCAAAGATTAGAAAATAGCTTGTTCTACTTTTTATGCTCAACATTAAAGAAGGAAAACCCATTTTGCGGAATTCTCAAATAACCCGGCGCTCTTAAGTTGAAGATCTCCTTAAACTCGCTACCGCTCATCTTGATCTCTCCGCGATTGGTGTTAAATTTAACTTGAGTAGTTTGCCCCTTGTTGCTATGGCTGGCCGAAACTGAACTGATGCTGGTCACCGCCCCACCAGATTTGTTAGCTCGATCTCTCATCTCATCCAACGAATAGGGGTTGCCTCCGCTGCCACCAACATTGCACTCATTTATTGTTACCGGCTGAATTCGATCGGTATCAGCTCCACTGGGATTTTGGCGAACGATATAGGCATTAAGAATGTCTGCCATTTCTTTTTCTGAAATCCAGGGGTGAGATCTGCCACAGTTGGCACCATCGTCACGATAGCCGGAACGATACCAGGCTCGATAGAACCAGGGGCTTTCCCCGATCTGATCCCAAGCAATAGTGGTCCAGTTACTAGGATCGTAATCTCCCTTTAAATCCCAACCTCTGGTGTTAGTGTAACCTCCGTGCAGCGAAGCATACTGGGTAGAAACAGGATTGCCGCCGTCATCAACCAAGACCCAATTTTTGGTTTCTTTAACCGCCTTCTCCCAATCACCTCCCTTGGGGCTGTCGCGAAAAACCTGACAGGCTTCGGTGGCACAAATTGAGCTACTACCATTGTTGGTACGACGCACAGCATAAGTGCGAGCCGCAATCGCCTGAGCTTTGAGGGCATTAATATGCCAAGAAGAAGGCATTTCGTAAATTCCCATTAGATATCTGCTTTCAAAAGCGATGGTGCCTGTGCCATCCACAGTAATATTATCCATAACCGAATAATTTTTTTCTAATCGAGCATTTGGATAATAGGCTTTTAAGATTTCCTCAACGCTTTGGCCGTCATCGGCTCTTGCCTTGGCCCCGTATTGACTCATGCCGTTGCGATGAGTGTAGGCACCAAAACTAAAAATAGCAAAGCTGTTACTGGGGGCTTGCGCCTTGAATCCGATCGAGGCATTAAAGTCTCCCACCAAAGCCACATCACCCACGCTGGTGCGCGCCGCACCAGTACGACTGGCAATAATTGCCTGTTGTCTGGCAGAAAGCTCTGCAATTTGAGTGCCCAAGGCCTGTTGATACTCCTTGGCTCCAGCAATTTCCTTCTCAAAGAATGTTTTTTGCTCATCTAGCTGCTGTTGTAGATTAGCCAGTTGAATCTTTCTCTCCTCTAGAGCAGCCTTATCCTCCTCCAGCTGAAAAATATCTTGGGCAATAGATGTAATCAAGTTAGTATCTTGATCTTGCACTTTGCTGTTGTAGGTGAGATCTTTAGTGATGTTGGTGACGTTGTTGTTAGCAAACAAAACCATAATTGGGCTAAAGGTGCGCATTCTTTTGTAGTGGATGGCGACGCGCTCATTCATTATCGCATGCTGAAGAGCCAGTGAGTCTTCACGCTCGTTGATATTTTCAGCGATTTCCTCACTTTGTGCTTGCGCCTGAGTGATACCAGCCTGCGCATGATTAATGCGACTACTTAAATCTTGCACACTACGCTCGAGATTGCCAGTAGCATCCTCGCTCATTTTTTTTAGCTTTTCCAGTTCGTCAATCTCTTTTTGAAGCTCAACAACAGGGTCTGCGGCGTGGGAAGTTTGGGGATGAATTCTATTTACAAAAAATAAGGCAGCCAGCACCAAACAAATAGAGGTATAAATTAGTCCTAGCCTAATTTTTTGAGAATGTATATTGATCACTTTAATCATTGTATTTTCCATCATTCTATCAAAGTTTTAAATAATTAATTGATTTATTATCCCAATTCATGCAACTTAATGGTTGTACAAACTTTTAGGTCAAGCTTTTGAAAAAAAACACAAACACACCGATTGGTAAAGAAAAGCACGGTGTAGTTCTGATAAAATAGCAGTGTTACAATACTGGTGTGATGAAAAAAATACTAATATTACTCATTGCCACAATTGCCTTAAGTCTCCTGGCTGCTGAAGTGAGTGCTAACACTCCCACTTGTTTAATAAGTCCTACAGTTAGCGGATCAGCTGTAAACATCAGAATTGAGTGTTCTCAAGATGGCAGCTATTTATTGGGCGTTAACTCTCCCACTGGTGAAACCATTATTTATGACACCTTTCCCTATTTAACTGGAATCCCATACTATCGAAATTTCTCTGCAAGCTCAGTTGGAACGCATAGAATAGTGGTTTTTAAAATGGGGTGGACTGACGCAATAGCGGAAAGCAGTTTTGAGATTGAGTCAGTATCATCAACGACACTAAATTGTGGAGACGCAGCTCAAGAAAATGATGACAGGTGTCCTGCAAGTGACTGTCCTGCAACCGAATGTCCCGGGGGAAGCTGGTATTGTCTTAAAAACGCCACAGAATGTCCTGAACCCGATATGCCACCACCCAGAGGAGAATCTTGGAAGTTATGCCATCAGCTTCAAGAAGGCGATGCGAGAGGTAATTGTTTGAGCTGTCTCAGTTCGCAGGGCATCTGGACCGCCGTTGGCTGTATTCCCACCAACCCAGTCAACATGATTCAAGTTTTAATCAGAATCGGCCTAATGATTGGAGGTGGTGTTGCTCTTTTAATTATTTTAGCTGGATCTTTTGTGCTCAGCACCTCTCAGGGTGATCCTAAAAAAACCAGCGAGGCCAAAGAGATGATCACCTCGGCACTTATTGGGTTGGTTTTCATTATTTTTTCAGTGTCAATTTTACAATTAATTGGAGTACAAATATTGCAAATTCCTGGATTTGGGCAGTAAGTACCTCTTGCTTATGAAATACATAAAAAAAACACTCTTATTCACATCGTTTTTAGTATTCCTTTTACTATCCAGTTTTTTCACTCAAAGGGTTTGGGCGGCGGACTTATGTTGTCCAAACGGATACACCGATGATCGCTTCAGTTGCCCTCTCTCAGCAAACAGAGACTATCAATGTTGTAGGCGAGAAGGTTGGATGAGATACGACGTCGTTGACAAGCTTCCATGCGACACCATGACTTCCGTACCCCTCTGCTGTCCACACGGTTATAGCAATGATCGCACGGAGTGTCCCTACTCTGTCGACCGAAACTATCAATGTTGCAATAGATTGGGTTTTTGGAACTACAGCGTTGTAGATAAAATTCCTTGCCATGTCGCAGAAACGTCAGTGATCATATACGAACTCTCAGAAAACAACCTAAAGCAGGTTAATCCCCTCAGTTTTTTTGGGGGCAACAACGAGCTGCACACCGATGGCAAACTTAACGTTGCCGGTCTCATCAATCGCACCCTCTCCTTTATTTTCCCTCTGGCTGGTCTCGCCCTTTTTCTAATGTTAGTCTGGGGAGGTTTTGAGATGCTCACGGGAACAGCTAGTAAAAAGAATCTCGATGCAGGCAAAGAACGAGTGACAGCAGCGATCATTGGCTTTTTGTTACTGTTTATCTCTTACTGGATCGTGCAGATAGTGGAATATGTCACCGGAGTAGGTATTTTAGGCTAAGGCACACTCATATCAGTTGACGTTATAGTTAGCCAATCTGCAGATCTGTCACAAAACTTCATGAACTCACTTGGAATAAACCACCAGCCCAACATTCAAAAAAGAAACCTGCAACCTAACAAAGCAGCTTTCATACTCGCCATATCTATTGTCGCCCTTCTTTTAGCAACAGTATTTGCCAACAACGCCTCTGCCAATACCATTGAGCCCTGGGGTTCTCACGTCGTTTGTCACGGAAACGATGTCGCCTTTGGCAAGATTAAAGAAGCTTATGGGGGTGATAATTGGTATCCAGTCACCGTCTTGATCCCCATCGTAAACGGAAATCAAGAGGATATTGACAGAATTAATACCGTTTTAGAGTTAGCGCATCAATATAAAATTTATCCCATCCTGAGAATAGCGTCGGCTAACGTGGGTCGAAGCTGGAGAAAAATCAATCCCGAAAGAGCGGCTTCTGTTCTCAATCAGCTCAATCAGCTTTCTTTTCCAGATAAATTAATGGTCATTTATGGCAACGAGGTAAATATGAACATCGAGTGGGGGGGCTCAGCAAACCCCACTGAATACAAAAACAGCTTCAACTCGTTTGTAAATATTCTTGATACAAGTAGATATACTCCCATAAAAGCTCCCATTAATCTTTCTCTTCCTACTGAGGGCCATGGCTATGGAGGCCAAAATTTTTATGAAGGCATGGGTGGTGGTCTCAATACCGTTGGCCTAGACTCTCACTCCTACGATGTTTATAACCACAATCAAGGCGTACAATTTCCGGGAAATGCTTCAGGGTTGTGCGGAGAAATGGTGGGCACCCCCCTAGATATCGATGGAACACTTAATGTTGACAGGTGCTTGCACACCGGACTTAACTACCAACTTAGACCATTTATTGCCAGTGAGTTTGGTCTGGGCCCAGCCATGGAAATGTCGCTCAGAAAAAGCTATTTGGAAAATATTTTCAGTCAAAATTTAAGCGGCTATAGAGATCTAGATATCATTACTCCTCTTCTCCTCGATGATTTGCGAGGAGAGCAATATCCCGAAATTCCAGTTTTTACTGCCAACAATACCGTTACATATATTGATTGCACTATTTTGGGCAACTGCGGAGGAGTTGAGGCGTGCGGCGGTGGATTGAGTGCTCCTCCAACAGCCCCCGGAGCACAAAAGTCTTTGAATGACTATCTAACGATTCCCCTAATTCTTCAACCACAACGTTATGCCCCAGGACTAGAAAACAAGGTGGGTGAGTTACTTTACAACATGGTAGTTGATCAAGGTTACGAAGTCAGCTGCGCCAGCCCTGATCTTTATGTTACCCCCGAAGCAGTAGGAAAATTAATGGACTACTTCTCGGATGAGAAAAACACGCGCTGGCCTCACGATTTGCTGTACTTGTCTGGAACAGGCAACCACAAGCTTGACATGACTGAAGCAAACATCCCCATGTATCGTGGTTCAGAAGCTTCAGACCTAACAAGAAAAACCAGCTCATATGAAGGCTACTTTGGAGTAATAAGCCAAGAAGAAGCTTTCACCGAATATACATCTGAATATCCAGAGGTTAAAGCCGGCGTCATCAACAACCTACTAACTCCTGCTCAACAATGCTTGGTCAAGATGGACAACATGAGAGCTGCCAGAGATTTGTGTGAAAAACTCGAAGATCCCGAGCTTTGCGCCCTTCATGAACCAATCGCTGACACCAACTACTATCTTTACAGCACACCTCTTCAGGAATCACAAGGCGAACAAAGTTTGCTTAATCAAATTGAGAGTTGGATGAACAGCGATGCTGCCATTGGCTGCGAGGAGTTATCGGGCAATCATAAGTCCAGCTACCCCATGAGTTACTCCGACTTTGAGCAAGTAAAAGAGGCTCTCAAACAAACGCCAATTGACCTAGATAAAGTCTATCGGTATGCGTTTGTCATAGTCTCGCCTCAGCAAAATCCAGATGAAACATGCGATGGCAAGGAGGATTATTTTTGGTATCTTAACAACCACCAATTCCCAGGAAGTGCAATCTTGTGCCCTCCGGGAAACTACATCAACAGACCCAAAAGAGTCCCTCTATTTATAGCTATAAAAATTCCTACTATTGCCACTAATGAAATTAGATCGTTGTCGCTGAAAAACTCAGCGTCTCTCACAGCTGACACCCTAACCACCCCTGATGTTCAAAAAGAAGGAAAAAGAAATAAAGACTTTTTTTTCAATGCCAACAACAAAGATAGCTCGCTCCCTGATCAAAGAGAGAGTTTTTTAGACAATATTATGAATATTAAAAACACCATTTGGGATAATGGTACTGAAGAAGAAAAGCTCGGGTTGATAATCAATTGTGAGGGTATGCCTCAGTGTCAAGGCGCGCATGACAGCGCCGTACTTCGTCTTGCACTCGTTCACTTGGTTAACGGCAGCAATATGACGTGTAAGGCACCTGACTTTTCTACCAGCAATGACCCGATGGAGATTGTTTATGATCGAGACAACCCCCTACCACACGGCTCTGTTGAGCAAGCCAGAACCATTGGCACAAGGGCCTTGGTAACTCAAGATGCTTCGAGAAAGTTTTTCGAGATGTACTTTAATGTTGAGGAAGACTCGGTTGGCGATCATCGCTGGGACTGGCGGCTTGAGCTTGATAGAAGCAAGGCGAGCGCAATTGCGGGAGGGAGTGGCGACAGCGTCATCTCCGAAAGCGTTTTGGTTCATATCGTGGCCCCACTAGGCACCGAGCTAAGCTACATCGAAAGTAGGTTGGCCAGCTTTTTCACCAGAGATCAGCTAGAAACCATGATTGAAGAGAATACTCTGGTAGACACCGAGAATGCAACTGGGGGAATAGCAAGATATTTTGGATTTTCAAACATCAAGTTTGGGTTTGATGACAGCGTTGGAGTTGAGCACTACCCCCACGTTGATTGTCCATATAATGTGAATCCCTATACCATGCTGCCCGATCCGGCCTATGGCCGGTCAGATTGCACTACCGCCGGAGTCAAACTATCAGACAACAACGTGGGGCTGTTTATCAAAGGGGCCAAACTGGGGTGGTTCATCCGCCAGCTACAACTTTCTGTTACTCAGATGACATCCATGAATGACGCATATAACTACTTTGCCTCATGCGAAAGAATCGAGGATCTGTTTTTAGGGAGATGTGGGGGAAGTCGCGATCAATATGGTCCTCCCGACGGACTGCCCTGGGCCGGCAGAGATCTTGGCCCTGATTGGAGAGCTGATGGAAAATGCATTCCCATCACTGATGAGAGTTCAAATGCCGATAGCCCATGCAACGTTAACAATTTAAAAACTAAACTTGCTGAGTACATTCAGAGAACTAATAGCTCCCCAATTAGCGACGACGAACTAACCTTAAGAGCAACTCAGGCTTCAATCATTTGTAATGCTGAGAGCGGAGGAAGACCGTCAGCAATGAATGACAGTTGCATTAAAGACATTTGTGGTGTTGGAGAAACACCATTCACTCACAACTGCGTAACCCGCAAAACAGTTGATTTTAG
>CAYXBZ010000001.1:26356-71841 GCA_964463605.1 uncultured Pseudomonadales bacterium
TGCAGCGATAATAGACAATGTCCGTAAGCCTCAAAACAATTTGATTGCTCAAATAGCGTCATAGAAATTCGGCGGTGCTTTTTTGCTATTTCTTCAATCCGCTCGGCCTCATTGGTGAGGGCGAGTGATCCGTTTTTTCTCTCTTTTGCTTTGATCTGTCAGGTTGATCGCTCTTTGTTTCTTTGGGCTTTGTCACACTTGGTTGAGAAAAGATCGCGGTTGATTTGCTTGTCTGAATAGAATCGTCACTTTTCTCATTTTGTTGCGCTTGCCCCAACTCTCGAGCTCTCTCAACTTGACTACTCTTTCCAGAGCTAGCAGACTGCGAAAGTGATCCGCCAAATGCCCCCGCCTTTCTTCTGGCACCAGATCTCAACAAACTTGCAACCGCCTCGAAAGTGTTGGCATCAGCTTTAAGATCAACAAAATTGTTGGTTTGATACTGAATTCCAGCCAAGAGATTAGTGGCCACCTCAGAAGACAAGGTGAGTTTGGCCTGCTCCAGCAGCTTGAAAGTCGTCTCGCAATACGAGCTAAATCCCAAAACGTCCAAGTGGCTACTTTGAAAAGTTGGATGAGTCTCGTTCAAAGAGATGGTGTTTGCACCCTGATACAACTCCTCGTAACCAAGATAAAGTTGATCAAGCTCGTCAAGATTCGTTACTCCAAATAACACGATCAAGTCGGCATCGGCTCCTGCGTAATCTACTTGGAGTGAGTCTTTGTTAAGAGGATTCTGGCCTCTTTTTGGCTTAATGGTGAGATAAAATTTATTTGTTTCTTCATCGAGATGATAGCTCACGTTGTCAACAGCTTGCTCATTATAATCAAAGCCAATTACCAAGTTATTGGCGCCGATTTCCGTTTTGAGATAGTCCAACCCCGCGATGGTTGGATTAACCAACTTTTTCACACCCAGCAGTTGAGACTTCTTTCCCCCATCCAACAACGAGAGGTTGAGGCTGGCTGCTGCCAACTGTTGGTCAAAAGTGGGTTGATCAGGTAAGATGATCAAAACCACCTCAGATTGTTGCAAATAATTGGCTGATGGGGAAATATCTGATGGGTTCATGGTGATTGTTTGGAGTCAAAAAAATTAATAATGCTTTTTAGCTAGGCAGGGGCTCAAAGTAAGTCTATTCACATCAGTATAAACAAAACTATGTCAATTGAAAAGACAGAGTAAATGTAGAATTGCAAAAGAACTAGAGAAATATTATAAAAACCTCTCTTGATCTTGGCGAAAAAATAAATAGAATAAGAGTATCTGTGAAAAAAAAGAAGTCCTCTCAATTTTTTAGAATTGTTGCAGCAATAGTTGTGTTGTCGTTATTTTTTTTCTCTTTAACAAGCGGCTCGTCTGTATTGGCAGATGAAAAAGATCCCAACTACAGCTCTGGCGAAAAATCAAGAGCGGTTAAAGAATCACTCAACCTTACTCCCAAATCATACAGCGACTCCAGAGAGGAATTTGAGGAAGCGGTTATGTCAGGCGTAACCGAGGGAAAAACCAACCTGAAAAGCCAAACCAGCGTTATTGCTCAAACTTTACAAGAGCAAGTGGTAACTCAAATACTTGGACCTGTTAGTGACGATTCAGACACAGGAGCTTACTTTGGTCCCGGGGCAGCAGTTTTGGTTGCTAACTTGATTGATGGTATGTACGACGCTCCTGCTGCATCCACTGACAGATATGTCGCCCACCTGCTTGAGTCAGCCAAAATCATACCCACCGCCCAAGCTCAAGGAATTGGCTTCTCCTCCCTGGATCCGGTGATGACGCTGTGGTCGGCAATGCGCAATGTGGCCTACTTCTTTTTTGTGATAATCGTATTGGTCATAGGTTTTATGATCATGTTTAGGCACAAAATTGACGGTCAGACCGTGATTTCTGTACAACAAGCCATCCCCAATATTATTGTGGCCATGATTTTTGTCACTTTTTCTTATGCAATTGGCGGCTTGCTGATCGACGCCATGTATCTGATGCTCTTTTTTATAGTTGGAATTTTTGGAGCAAGTGAGGGATTAATCACAAATAATATTTTTGGTATCGGAGCTGATTTTATTAGCCGAGGCTTTAGAACCACTAACGAAGCCGTCTTGGCAATACTAAATGTTCAGCAAAGAAGCAGTCTAGGATCATTTTTAGTTGAGGGGCTGAGCGGATTAACGGTTGGTCTTGCGGTGGCAATTGCGCTCCTGTTTGGAATTGTGAAGCTATTTATTGAACTTCTCAAAAGCTACATCAGTATTATTTTGCTGATCGCCTTTTCCCCCATTATTTTAATGACGGGAGCAATTCCCGGCCAAAACTCATTTGGGTCATGGATAAAAAATCTTGTTGGTAATCTCGTTGCCTTTCCAGTTGTGTTGCTAATACTAGTAACCGCCGACACCATTGCAAATTCTGCAGGCGAAGCCGGTGGATTTGTGCCACCATTTTTATTGGGTCACGGATTAGGTCGAGGATCGGCCATGACAGCCCTGGTGGGTTTGGGAATGCTTCTGGCAACACCAGAGATAATTAAGAAGGCAAAAGAGGCCATGGGAGCCAAAGAAGGAGTAATGGGTGAGCTGGCTGGGGCCGCGTGGGGAAGGTTTAAGGAGGGAGCCAGCGCGGGAAAGAAGGGTGCAATGATGCCAGTAGATGGTGCTTTAAGAGGAGCAAATGCTCTCATAGGTGGAGGCATCGCTGCCAAGGGAATGAGTGAGAGGTTGAGAGATCAGCCAAGTGGTATTAGAAAGCTGGGCACTGTAGCTGGAGGTCTAGTGGGTGGTGTATCGGGAGGAATTACCAAAGCACCAACTAAAACCGCAATGAGGCTTCTAAGCGGAGAGTCAGAGTTAGCTCAGAGGTTGATAGCAACAGAGGGTTTGGATTTTATTAGAAGAATCTTTTCAGGCATCGGTTCTAAGGCGGCTGCTGGAGGAGATTCCAAACTACAAGCAGCTGCTAACGAACCGGTAAGGGTAAAAGCATCGGACAAAGATAGACTAACACGCAAAAACCTGAAAGAAGACAAATCAACGCCACGAGATCAAGGAGTGTTCTAGAAACAAGCCAACCAAGATGGGTGTGATAAGATTTAGTATATAGCGCTTAAAAAGCAGTTTGTACTACCTCGCACCTTTCCCGGCAGCGATTATTGTCTCCTCCGCCACTTCCGCCATCTTCTTAAGCACCATCCAAAGCTGCTCTCTTACTATTGTTTGTCTTAAAAAGTTCTCATCCTCCGGAGATAGAAATTGCTCATTTGTACCAACCTCTGTTCCGGAAATTTCTGGACTGATTGATATTTCTGCTAATTCGTGCAAAATATCAGTAGCTGTGCGAGAGTCGACCATATCCTTGGCCATTGCATAGCCTAAGGCGTGCCCAATAAACATGACTCGAAACTTTCTCATTGCAACAACCCTCTGTTCTTTAGTAGCACTCCTATTGGAGAGGAAAAAAGGCCAACAATACCCAATGTCTTTTATAAAGTTCCTTACAAATTCATTACGAGTCTTATCCTGAGAAAGCTGGCCAACCAAAGAATCAACACTCATATAAAGAGTGTTTAAAACAAAATTGCCAATGTCAGACCCAAGTGCTTTGCAGTAACTCTCCCATGCATTTGTCTGTTTAAGCTCCAGCATGCGATTGAACAAACCCTCATAATAAACCTGTTGACCAAAATCTTCGTGCCTATAGTCAATAAAAACGTAGTCCATCCCTGTCATAGTTCTACCATTACTAAACTTGCCTACCTCCAAGTAGTCAAGAAATGTTGGAAAAAGCGGAGAATAAGTTGAATAGCACTCGCCCTGATGCTCTACTGGTTCTTTTATTGGTGTTTGGTAAGACAATCCATAGGGAAACCACACGTCGTAGTTATTTCTCCCCACAAGCTTTCTACCCGCAGCATCCACGGCAACGTTTCCACGTGAGTCCAAACTCCCCCCAGAACCTTCTGTTGTGTATTTGGAAGGAATAATCTCCCTTATTTCTGATCTCCAATTAATCGTACGCGGATCCTCTAAGCTATTTCCCTCAACATCTCTAAATTCACTTAAAATCATTGGAAGAGCTGGGACTCCAGTAAACTGAGCTTTTCTAACATAGTTTCTTTGGTAATTGTGAAGTTTGAATACTTTTTGCCAGTCGCTCGAAATGCCCTGACCCTCAATTGGGTCTAACCAGCTTTGACCTTGAATAATCGCAAACCACATATTCACCCCCACCCGAATGGCTTGGGGAGTTACGTCTTGAAACTCTGGTTCCTCTGATATAGCCTCAATTGCCTGTCCCATGCTATTATGAATATTCCTAGCACTAAGAATAGCCATGTCTCCGCTAGCTTCCGTTCTTATTTCAAGTGGTTGCTGTTTTCCGATCGCTCGGTCCATCCTTCTCATCACATCACCCACAGCTGAAACTACAAGATCTACATCCATATCAACCTCACCAGTTCGAGCGCTTATTAATCTAGCGCGTCGTCTTTTAAGTGGTCCATTTAGTTCGGGAGAGCTGAATAAAATTTTGTGAATATTCCCAACATCGCATAGTGCTGGTAAGTCATCCCATGGAAAATCTTTAAACTTTGCTGCCGATCTCCTCATAACCTCCTTTGCCTTTAAATAGAAGCGGGCGGCACTGAGCCTAGCGCTTACCTCAGTCTTGATTCTACTGTGGTATGCTGCGTCATCCGTCCACTCCCCCAACTCCTCCCAATAGCCATCGTTTCCGATTTCAGCTATAAATTCTTCCGCTGGATGTCCGCTCAACCCCTCATCCTCGTACTGAATAAGCGTCTGCATAATTCTTTTGATCTTTGTTTCATATTCTGAGGCAAGATCCTCCCTACTTCTCCCATCTCGTTCTTCTTTTAGCTTCTTAACTGATTTACCCGCTATCAAATCCCTTCTTTCTTGAATTAGTTTGTCTCTAAAGTTCTTAAGTTCTCGCAACGCCTCCTCAAATTCCTTTATCTGAAAGTTGTTCCACACCATTGAGTTAGTTGCTGTGTGCAAGTTAAGCTCTGCTTCTTTAAATAGGCTGTTAGCTTGAAAAATTAATTGTAGAAGGTAAGTAATTAACTCTTGCTCCCCCTCAACGAAGATTTCATCTTTTAAGTCAAAATCGTCTCCAAGCTGCTTGAGTTTAAATTTAAGCAACCTCAGAGATTCGTGGAAGTCTCGATTATCTGGTGACGCTCTTTCTGCCTCCTTACCATCGCGCCCATCATCTCCATTATCATCTCCGCCATCAGTAACTGCTTCGCCAGTCGCCCCCCCTGAGTCAGCCTCTGCGCCCTCGCCCCCCCTCACTTTATCTGAGGGCTCCAATTGTTCCGAATCATTCTCACCCACCTTTTCTTTAGACCTGCTCAAGACACCCTCAGCCTTTTTAAGAAAGTTTTTTGTAGCTTCTAGCCGCCTGCTCAAATCGTGAGCTTTGTGCAAACTCTCCGCATCTCGCCTGAGCGCCTCTCTGTTTCTTATTACAAAACCCCTCAACATTTCCGTGATCTTGTCCACACGCTCCATGTCTAAAGCAAGGGCTTTTCTAGACATAGGCAAATCAGAGTCGGGTGAATAGAGTTCTTCCAAAGAGGAAAACAGGACTTCAATGCTGTCTAAGGTTAATTCTTGGTGCTGAGCATCTTCATTGGGATTGTCCTTCTCAACTCTTTTTGATTGAGAGGTGGACTCAAGATGAGCGTTTAACTTGTTGACAAGCTCTCTCAATTTTGTCGCTGAAGATAAGATGCGTTTTTGAGCCCGTGTTGTTTCGGGAGAATCTTCGCCTGAGGTATTCAGCTCCCTCGCAAATTGCAATAAATCATCCCTGAGAGAATTGAGATCCTCTAGGTCTGACTCCAGTTGAGTTCGGGGCATGTCCATCCCAGACAAAGAGCTAAGATCTTTATACTTGTCCTGCAGCGACCTGAGCCTGTCAATAGTGTCTTGAAGATTGTTCTGACCAACACCCTCAGTTTCATCCCTATTAGCTATTGGCTCGGCAGGACCCTCTCCTGGATTTATAAACTCTGCCATAATATGCTTTATTATAATCCAAAAAGCGACAAATGTCTTGAGCTTGAATTGACTCCTGTGACCCAATGAAAGCCAATCATCTGCCGATATCTCTTTCGCGCCCCAAAACCAAGTGCTAGAGTTCGCTTGCAAACTTGGGTCAAGAACACGCGGAGTTTAAAACCCTCCAACCACTACTCACTGTAGTAAAAAAAGACCAAGTAGTCCCCTCCTTTTTTCCGCTATAATAGCCTTATGGCAAATCTTGGCTCTTCGCCCCGTACCCTCAAGGTCCTGGATCGCTCTACCCTAATTAGAGATAATCCTCTTAGCAGCATCCAGGCTCTCCTTGAGCAAATTGCCAGCCACAACTTTGATAACAAACAGCAACGCTTTCCAGGACAACACATCTGGAGTCCGTCTAACCAAAATCAGTTTGTGGTTGCGCTTTCTGAAGACATTATTTTAGACCACTATGAAGCTGGCGCCCCTGTGTTTAACGAGGTTTTATTCGTCAGCGATTTCTTCTCAATCCTCAATGACATTGACGACTATCTGCAAGATGAATTGAAGCGTGCAGTCAGAGCCATTGACGCCAATGTTGAGGATGCAAATCTCAAGAATGCTGCTAAGGATGAGCTTGGGGTAGTTTTAACAAATCTGGAAAAGCTTACCTCCGGCAACAGAGCTAGGGTTAATCGCTGGCAAAACGGCATCATTGATTCAGCAAGAGAAATTAGGCTTTTTAAGTCTATTGAGAAGCAGCAGTTCCAACCCATTGTTTCTCTGGCGCAGTCGCTGGCCGGAGTTGTTCAAGAGTTTGGTGGCTGGCTAAGCAAATATTCCAATGTTATTGATTATGAATCCCAGCTAGAGGGGAGTCAGGAAGATGATCAAACAAAACCACCTCTAACTCAAACCTCAACCTCACCAGCGACAGCTCCCGAGCTAGAGAGAGTCGATCCAGACCAAGGCGAGTTAGAGCAAGAACAAACCCAGCCCAAACCCGATCCAACCCCACCGCCCAATCCCTCTGAATTCAATTCTGCTCTAGCTAATTTTTCACAATCTTTCTCACAAGTAGTCCTAAACAATCTTCTGGCAGCCTACACTCTTGATGAAGATAGTAACGCCCTGGCAGGGTTTGCTGATTTATCGCCCGAACTGCAGAACGAATTAAGAAGACAGCTAGCCCCGCAAATCGAGAATATCATTCTTTCACTTAGTCAAAGCGAGCTTGAGGCACTGCTTCACGGGGGCCCAGACTCGTCTGCAGTTAGACTTAAAGTCTTTAGAAAAGCTCACAGTTTTGCTATTGGCTATCCACCGCTAAGATTGTTGCTTCAGCAGGCGATTAATGAGTCTCATGCCTCGCTTAGTCAAAACCAGCCAGACAAAAAAGACAAGTTGGCAGAAAAAGTTAAAGAAACAAGTCATGAAGAGGCTCAAAAGAATCTGGGGGTGATCGCCTCAGACGACGCTCCAGGCTTCGACCAAGGTCAGACAAATAATCTCAAGGCTCTTCTTTCTTTTTCATCGCTGTCACCAGAACAAGTTCGCCAGGAGTTTAGATTACAACTTGAGCAGTTAGTTGGCAGTCAGGCTGACTCCACTGCTTTGGGTTTGGCTCAAACTAACTTTGAGTCAACCATCACCAGCCTGATCATTTCGGATCCCATTCTTACCCCCAAATTCATTGATTACCTTGACTATCCAAAGATTAGAGCCTTTCTTGGAGATATCATTTCAAGCCAAACTTACCAAGAACACAAAAACGAAATTCACGCCCTTTTAAAACAGTATTGGATGGTACTAAGAGCCGAGCTCAATCAGACTCACCCTGCTTTAGGAAATCTGACGGAACTGTCTCCACACCAGGTTAGGTTAAATGATGAGGAAGTTAACGATCGAATGCATCGAGCTTCCCTAATAAGAACCGAAGTTGTTGGTAGATTTGATCAAAACAAGGCAGATGTTATTAAGGCAGCTGTTGGCGAAGGGGTAGGCAGTCCCGAAAATGCAGAGGGGGCCGATCATACCAAACGCCTAAAAGAACACTTTCTCAAAACCACCGACGTAGCGCAACGCCGCAGATATTTAGAAACGGTGGGACTTGGTGAAATGGTTGGTGGCCTTGACAAAAAAACCGACGGTTCAGACACAGTTAGACAGGAATACGAGCTTTCGATTAACGAGTTTAATCGTATCTTGCAGGAAACTCAGCAAGAGTTTGATTATTTTTTGTTTGTTGAACAAGAGCTTAGGTTTCAACAGCAACAAGCGGTTCAAACTTACATCATTGCCCAAGCAGCCCAGCAAGCAGCCAGACAGCAGTTTGCCGCTATCGCCCTCCAGGCTCAATACCTAGAAATATTGGGAGGTTCGCATTTTCTTGTTCCTAGAGAAGAGTATGCCTACCAACTTCCTGGACGAGACAGCCTAACTCAAATTCCCTACTACCCACAGTCAACCAGTGACATGATTGCGATGTCTCAAGGCCTGGGAGACGGGGGTGGTGGAGATAATCCAAGAGGTGCAATCGATCAGCAAAAAATGGCCATGTTGGAAGGTTTGGCAGAAATGGGAGTCGATGCCGCTCTTAATTATGCCACTGGAGGTGGATACCAGGCCATTCCCAAACCGCTGCGGGACATGCTCAATAAAATTGTTGTTAAAGAGTCCCTTAAAAAAATTAGAACAATACTTAAGGCTCTAAAGATAGCGGCGGCGGCGGCCATGGCAGTGTTGGCAGCGCTAGTTAAGCTCGCCCATACCGCAATAACTGCAGGAGGAGCTCTGGGCGGAGCCTTAGTAGGAGGTGGAGTTGGGTTTGTAATAGGTGGTCCAATCGGCGGCCTAATCGGAACAGCTCTGGGTGGCCTTGCCGGCTTGTTTGGTGGAAAAGGAGCCGCAAACAGAGTTCTCTCCACTACCGCAGCTGACTCGGCCCGAGCGGGAGCCAGAAATGTGAGTGCTGCCGCTGAAGGATTGGGTGATGCAGCCAAACAACAAGCCTCCTTAACCGGCACCGGCGCTGAGGCAGCCGCACTTGAATCAACCGTTGGAGCTAATGTTGCTGCCCAGGTAGCCGGATATGCTGTGGCTGGCATGGGTGCTATGGCTGCCACCACATTATTGGTAATGACCGCATTTCAGTCAGCTTTTTTGATAGATCCTCCCCTGTCGCCACAAGAGCTTGATCGGATGGGAATCTCTCAGTACGTAAATATAAAGAAGGAAGCTAGAATCATCAATGAAGACTCCGGGTGCGCTGGAACGAGGAGATGCGAAAATCCAAACTTTCCCGTATTGGTTCAATACACCATCACCATTGAGCCAAAAAACAACTATATCCTTGAAATTATTTTTATAGAGGATGATGCCAAAACTCTTTACAACAAAGATGCCTACTCTTCTCTAGCCGATGTTCCTTCAACCCCCCCACATAATGAGATTTATTTAAGTAGCGATGATGACCCAATCATTCTTAACCCCGTTGATGACGATCCCAGCAACGATCGACACACAATCGTATACGAGAAAGAGTATGGATCAGACTACAACCACGCCCTTATTAGAAATGCTGCAACTACAAAATTTATCTATTCAAAAGATGGCTCGCAAGGAACAGATGAGGCCAGAAGCTCTACCTCTGTAGCTTTGGGAGAAGCTCCCCAAGAGCTACTTTGTTGGCCCAACGATGGATACATCACCTCAGTTCCATTCAGAGGAATTAAATCTCACATCACAACAGATGCTTACGACATTGCTACAGGCAGAAAAGTAGTTCCAGCCTATGCTCCAGCCGATGGGAGACTGTGTGGCGGCGGATTTGGCAACAATCCGAGCGTTGGTTATGGATATCACGTAACTCTTAGCACCTCAATTTTAGGCGAGGATTATCTTTTTGTTTTAGGACACTTAGACGAGCCATCTTTTTTAGTCCCAATAAACGGAGATTGTGTTGAAGTTAATCGGGGAGATCGTATCGGCAACGTTGGAAACACAGGTAACTCCGACGGCCATCATATGCATCTGGAAAAAAGAAGGGAGTCTGGAAGCCTTTCATTAACCGAACTACTAACAGGTGACACCGCGATACTAAATTACGGTCAAACAATCTATTCGTGCGCTTCTGAACAATAAATAGCTGAAGTGTAACAATTATTGAAACATTCAACCAATGATAAAAAAATACCCCTGGATTAAATATTTTCTCATCTTCGTGTTTGCAGCGATTTTGATAGCGGCAGTGATTCGAGTAATAACTCCTCAAACCGAGGAGCCGCTTATTCCTCCAAGCGAGGTTCAAAAAAAGAATTTCGATCAAAGTGTCAGCACTTACAACAACGTTGAGTTTGTTGGCTCAACCTCAAACATTGATTTGACCAACAGTGTTGGAATTTATTCAGCGCAATTAGTGGATGGAGAAGAAGAGCTTGACAACCTCATCTCCACTCTTGTTTCGTTATTCAATCTCGTCCAAGATCCAGAACTCACAGATAAGGAATTTTACATTAGTGATGAATATAGCTTGTCAAGAAGTTATTTAAGAGATGAATTGATGCTATCTAGATACACTCCGCCAGAAGTTATGTTGGAGCAGATCGCCAACCCACCACCAACAGGCATAAATACTCAGCAAGCAATTAGTCGAGCCACTCTTTTTGTAAACAGTATTTTTGAAGAACAACAGTACGTCCCCCAACTCAGCAGCATTGCCTATCTGGAAGGAATGATGGAGCCCCATCCTTCATCAGAACAAAATGCTCACTACGCTGAGATTTCTTTTGCTCAACAAATCGATTCACTGCCAATTATTTTGGAGCAGGAATTGGTAGCCCCAATTAGAGTGATGGTTTCAAACAACTACCTCATTCAAAAGGCGGTGTTTCGCACCAAAGAATTAAATTTACAGCAGATCTCTGACGCCCAATTACTCACTGTTGAAGAAGCAATCGATCGCCTTAACCAAGAGTCGGTGGGATCAATCGTTGGTTTTGCTAAAGATGATCCAACCCCATATTCACTGGCTCAGATCAGCTCGGGAACCCTGGAGGAGGTGGTGCTTGAGTATCGATATGACCCAGAGTTAGATTTAGTTTATCCTTTTTATAGATTCTCAGGCACGCTTACCAACTCTCAAAATCAATCTCTTCAAGCTGATGTTATTGCTCCCGCAATAAAGGTTCAGTTGTAACCCCATAAATGGTAAGATGGACTTAGAGGCACCAACTCATGCAAGAACACCCAATCCCGCAAGATATTACCGGCTACAAGTTCCATTTGGTGGGCAGCATGACCCTCAAGCAGTTCGCTGAGGTGTTGGTGGGAGTGTTGGTGGCACTGGCTCTTTATAAATCGGGTTTGCCTGGAATTATTCGTTGGCCAGCAATGATTTTTTCAGCCGGCTTGGGAGCCATGGCAGCTTTCGTCCCAATTGAGGAAAGACCCCTAGATCACTGGATTGTAACTTTTGTCAAAGTTTTGTTTAAACCCACTAAGTTTTTTTGGAAAAGAGAACCCGTAATCCCCGACACCTTTACCTATGAGCCCGAAGAACAAAGCAGCCAACCAAGTTATGAGGTTGACTTGTCTCCAGCTAGAAAAAACAAGATTTATCAATATCTGCAGTCGATCAACCATCCAACCAACAAAATCGATAACTACGACATGGCAGAGCAACAGCGAGTAAATCAGCTATTGTCTGGATTTGATCAAATAAATGTTGAGAGTTCTCCCACTAAAGATAGGTCAAAACCCAACCTTACCGTTAGAGTTAGAGAGATGAGAGACTATCAAATCTACCCAGCATCCCAACCAAACAACCAATCTCAAACTGAGCAATTTAAAGATAAGGCCCCTGTAACTTCGGGGGTGCCTTCTGACTCAACGAGCACATCCTTAAACCAGACTGCTAAAAAACAAGATGTTGAAGATCCTCAGGGTCAAATTAGCCAAAATGACTTGCACAAATATAAGGAATCCAATCAACCCACCACCATTGTTAACACCCTGCCACCACCCACCAACTCACTCCCCAACCAGATCTCAGGTATTTTGATGTCAAGTCAGGGAAATCTAATCGGAGATGCTGTGGTTGAGGTTCAAGATAAAAACAACAAAACAGTTACCGCAGTCAAAAGCAACTCTTTGGGACAGTTTGTGGTTTCCAGACAGTTGCCAAACGGAGAATACTCACTGGCTATTTCCGCCAGTGGATTTAAGTTTGAACCAATTAATACAACCCTCACGGGAGAGTTAGTTAATTCTCTGGAAATTAAGGCTTCAGCCTAATGAAAAAGGCTTTGTTTAAATAATTTATGAAAAAAACCCACTAACTTGTGGTTTATTATTTACCCTCAACTGATTTATACTATTAAACATGCCGCCCACATCACAATATCAGTCAACCACTCAAAAATATCTAGATATTTACGATATAACCAACAATTTTGTTATATTAAAAACTGGATTTGTGAGTTTTGTGCTGAGTGTAAGTGCCATGAACTTTGGACTGCTGGCCGAAGCTGAACAAGACGCTGTAATCTATACCTATGCTTCGCTGTTGAACTCACTAAATTATCCTGTTCAGATCGTAATTCAATCACAAACCAAAGATGTTACTGACTACTTAAACTTACTCAAGCAGCAAGAAACTGAAGCTAGCTCCGATCAAAAAAGAGAAAGAATTGCTCGTTACAGACAGTTTGTTTCACAGCTTATTAAAGAGAGAAATGTTTTGGATAAAAAGTTCTACGTTGTTGGTTCCGCCACTCCCAGTGAGTTGGGTCTAATAACAGCAGATAGTGTATTACCCGGAAAAACAGAATTTGATATTACCAAGTTTGAAAAATCGGTAATACTTGAGAAAACCGAGTCTGTCCTCGATCCAAGAAGAGATCATCTTATTAGTCAATTTGCGCGCATTGGTCTTTTTGCCAGGCAGCTTAATACACAAGAAATTATTCGTATTTTTTACACCAGCTATAACCCAGAAGCCAGCGAGGGACAAGAGGTCACCGACACCCAGCAGTACACAACCCCTCTTGTGAGAGCCAGTTTGGTCAAACAAACTCAACCACTTACCACTCAACCACTTACTACCCAACCACAAAACCCCACTCCACCACCAGCTCAGGATTTGACAGAACAACAGGTTCATGAACCTGAGTTAGTTGAGCAACAACAAACTAGCCCCCAACCCTCCGAAGTAGCTTTTGAAACAAATGAAGAAAGCTTGACGAGCAACAACAATTCTCAAGCACCAAGTCAGCAAGAGTCACACGAACAACTTCAAGCAACAATTCAACAATCAAGCACCGATTCTATGACAAACCAAGCCAACCACAACTATCCAACTCCAAGCCACGCTCTGACCAACAACCAAAGCAATCAAGCGGTAGAGCTGCAAAATAACGTCAGCTCGCCAACCAAAGCTTCTCCTGCATCACAAACATCTCAGTTAAGCAGCACACTTCCTCAAGACTCAACATCTTTGCAGCCTCAATCGCCATCGGTTCCAGAGCCCCAAGAACAGCCAAGCCCACAAGACTTAGTGAGCACTCCAGTTGAAAATAATTTAAACAGTCAGGGTTCTGCGGGGTCTCAAATGCCACAGTCTCCAGCGCCCTCAACCACTCCCAGCGTCAATCCCTCTGCCACCCAGGAAGCCGATACCAAACCAATGACAAGCACAGCTACATTTCAAGAAAACTTAGATGATTTTAGTCCTCCACCTGTAAGTAAGGGTCAAGGAGCCTCTTTGGGTAATAAGGTGAGTTTTAAAAAAAGCGCCTCCAGAAACTCTGATGCCAGTGGGTCAGTTGAGGAGAAACCTTCTGAGGAACTCTCCTCTACAGATAGCTCCGCCAATGATCAAATTAACCAAGACTTGATTAAAGAAGTTCCTTCAGAACCCAAGTCCTCAGAACAAAAAACCCCAGAGTCTAAAGCATCAGAACAAAAAAAGCCAGAAAATCAATCGTACACAGAGCCAGCCGGTCAAGACAACAAACCATTAGAAAATCAGAGTACAGATTCGAGAAGCGCACCAACCAACCTTCCACCTATCGCTGAAATCAAATAAAATTGATCACAAAAATAACTCAACAAAAAAAATATAAGTTTATATCAGAAATAATATTACAATCAGACCAATGCTTTCATCGCTTAACTTACCACTACCCTTCCTTAATAAGAAAAAAGAAGAGGTCGATCCAGACGAACAAAAACAACTTGAACTTCAGCAAATTGAGGAGTTCTCAAGAGGTTTGGTTACCATTCAAGACATCATAGCCCCAGAAGCGATTGAGGTTGATTTCACCTACCAAAAAATTAACTCTTCGTACTCAAGAACCCTTTTTGTGGCCGGATATCCGAGATCTGTTCCAGCCAACTGGCTTTCTCCGCTAGTCAACTTTCCAACCCAAACTAACATTTCCATGTTTATTTTCCCCATGGATAGCTCGGAGATTTTAGATAACCTCAAAAGAAAAATCACTGAAATGGAGGCCGAGATTCAGTCAGACATTCGTTCTGGGAAAATCAGCAACATCAATACCGAAATAAAACTCAATGATGCGAGAGTTATCCGAGAACAGTTGGCTGCGGGAGCTGAGCGGTTTTATCAGTTTGGACTTTACATAACCATCAAAGCAGACTCAGTTAAAGAGCTTGATCGCATCACCAAAAGCATTCAATCAACTCTTGGAGCGCTGCTCATCGTCTCAAAAAAAGCCACCCTCCAAATGGATGAGGGCTTTAAAACCACCCTCCCTATGGGCACTGACCTTCTTCAAGTAACTAGAAACATGGACACCACCTCTTTGGCCACCACCTTTCCGTTTACCTCTTCTGAATTGACCATGGACACCGGCATTCTTTACGGCATTAACGAACACAATGAGTCTTTGGTCATCTTTGATAGATTTAGAATGGAAAGTTACAACATGTTAATTTTGGCTAAGTCTGGTGCGGGTAAGTCATATACCGTTAAGCTTGAAATTTTAAGACAACTCATGTTTGACACGGAGATAATTGTTCTTGATCCAGAACAAGAATATGAAGACTTGTGTCAAATGGTGGGTGGCGAATACATTAATTTTACTTTTGGATCTAAAGCTAAAATCAATCCTTTTGACTTATCTCAAGTTTATGAAGAAGGGCAAAACGAGTTGGGTCAAAAGATTCTTTCGCTACATGGCTTACTAAAGGTGATGTTAGGAGAAATGTCTGCAGAGCAAGACGCTTTGCTTGACAGGGCTCTCATCGCAACTTACAAAGCAAAGGGGATCACGCCCGATCCAGCCACTCAAAAAAACACCCCTCCAATGATGGAGGATTTGTACAAAACCATCATTGGTATGGAAAGTGCTGAGGCTGATGATATAGCCGCTCGCCTAGAAAAATACATCACTGGCTCTTTTAGAGGGATTTTTGATCAAGCATCAAACATAAATATCAACAACGAGTTTACGGTTTTTAGTGTTAAAGAAATGGAAGATGAATTAAGACCCGTCGCCATGTACGTTATTCTTGATTTTATTTGGACTAGAGTAAAAAAAGATTTTAAAAAGAGGTTGCTAATAATCGATGAGGCTTGGTACTTTATGCAGCACCCAGACAGCGCCAAGTTTATCTATTCTATGACCAAGCGTGCTCGAAAATATTATTTAGGTATCACCACCATCACTCAAGATGTGGAGGATTTCCTTCATAATGATTTTGGTAAGGCAATTGTTTCAAACGCCTCAATAAAGTTTTTAATGAAACAATCAACCGCCTCAATTCCCGCTTTGTCAGAAGCTTTTTATCTTTCCGAAGGAGAACGGCAGCTTTTGGTGTCAGCAGACATTGGAGAGGGGGTGTTTTTTGCCGGACAAAATCACGTAGCACTAAGAGTTGTGGCAAGCGACGAAGAACATCAGGTTATCACCACCGACCCAAGAGAAATAGATGCTCGAAGAAAACAGCAACAGGCTTCTGCACGACAAACATCTCAGTCACAAACTCAAAACTCCCATCAAGAAAGTCAGCAGCGCGCGCCTACCTCAAATCAAAACAATCAAGAGACAAAAGCGTCCTTACCCAATAAGGAGTTTTTGGGACAGTTGATGAGCTCTCTAGCTTCTAAGAAGAGTAATCAAAAAGATTCTTCAGAGCCTCAACAAAATCAGTCAAAAAGGGCTGGGCACTACACTATCGACGACTACTCAGAGCCCACCTAACTTCTTTCTTTAAGACTTTGCTTGAAAAAACTCCCCCTTCCCAATGTGGAAAAGTATGTATATAAATATAGCTACCGACGTCTCAATTAAGTGGATCGAGACAATCTCCTGCCAGACTTTACTTACATTGCGCTTAATACAATTATGTCTACTCAAACACTCAGTCAAGAGGAAGTTAAATTAATTTGGAGCCAAGTAAAAGAAGAGCTTAAGCTAAAAATCTCTCCTGCAGCCTTCAATACTTGGGTTCTCCTTAATCCCTTAACAACCATCGAGGTTATTGATCAAACAAGAGCAAAAGGAACAATTTCTAGTCCAAGTGCTTTTCATGCAACCAACCTAAAAAAGAATCTTTACTCGCACCTCAAAACCTCAATTGAGAACATTTTAAAAAAAAAGATAGAGTTAGATATTAGAGTTAGCGACCCCGCTTCAGTGTTGGCAACTCAAAAACAGATGTTTGGTTCAAGCAATAAGAGTGGGTGGGGATGGAGCGACTCTCAAAACAATCAAAAACCCAATGGAGCTCAAAACTCTCAATCTTCCTACTCTCAAAGCACCTATGGCGATAAGTCAGCCAAGATGGGCTCTCCCACTGTTGAGGAGCTTTTTTCTCAGAATAATATTCAGTCCTCCAGCTTTGATCGAACACTTTCGGCGGTTCGTCAGGCGGGATTAAAGATGGATTATCAGTTTGAGTCATTTGCTGTTTCCGGCAGTAATGAGATGGCTCATGCAGCTGCTACTGCGGTAGCTAAGCGTCCCGGAGAGGCCTACAACCCCCTGTTTTTTTATGGAGGGGTTGGTGTTGGAAAAACACATTTAATGCAAGCCATTGGTCATTACATCCTCAAGCAAGATCCTGGACTAAAAGTCATCTATTGCACAGGAGAGGAGTTTACCAACGACATCATTGATGCTATTCGAAATAAGAAAGCCACAACTTTTAAAAAGAAGTTTAGAAGCGCTCACACCCTTCTTATTGATGATATTCAGTTTATTGGTGGGAAAAACGCCGTTCAAGAAGAGTTTTTTCATACTTTCAATGCTCTAACCAAGTTATCCTCGCAAATTGTTTTAACCTCCGACCGACCCCCAAGTAAAATAAATCTTTTGGAGGATAGACTTAAATCAAGATTTGAGGCAGGATTGATGGTTGATATCCAACAACCCTCTGCAGAGCTAAAAACCGCCATCGTTTTAATTAAAGCCAAATCAGCTGGATTATCAATCCCAATAAAACTAGCAGAGCAGATAGCAAGTAGAGTTGATGGAGCAAGAAGAATCGAGGGCGTTATCACCACTATAAGATCAGAGATTGAGCTTAAGAAAAAGGAGTTGGATGAGGAATTAATTTCTTCAATATTAGAAAAGGAAAAAGCTGACTCAGCTGATAAAAGAATTAGACTCAGACCTCAAAAAGTAATTAAAAAGGTAAGTTCCTACTACCAAATCAACCAAACTGCTCTTAAGGGAAAAAGAAGAAATAAAGAGATTGTTGAAGCTAGGCACATGGCAATGTTTATCTTGAAAACTGACCTCGAAATGTCTTATGTAGATATTGGCAAATGGTTTTCCAACAGAGATCATACCTCTGTTATGCATGCCAAAGACAAAATAGAGCAACTTATTGAAGAGAGTGAGTCGGTACAAGAAGACTATCAAAGAATTAAGGAAGAGCTAATTAAAGTATCTCGCTAAACCAAATTAACAGAACTTTTTACGAAAATTATTACTTTTCCACAAATGTGGAAAAGGCTGTAAAAAACCTTGTTGAAATCCTATTGAAAGAGTGTTTAAAGAAATTTTCAATTGTGTGTAAAATAACTTTCCCACATAATTAATAACCTTCATTACACATTTCAATCCACTTATTTTTCAAAGTTTTATACATAAAATTTGAAGTCTTTTACTAGACAAAGTTCGTTAAAAAATTCACATATCCACCTACTCTACTACTACTATTACTAGTATATTTATTAATAAATAAGAGTTAGGTCATCGATAGAAAAAGATTTAGATAATTTAAAAAAACTCATTCGTTTAAATTTATTAAAACCCTTGTGTTAAAATCTTTACAGCTATGGTCAAAACAAAAAATCCCACGATTAAGCTTCAAAGAGAATCTCTTAAGAACGTATTGAGGTTTGTATATAAAGTTGTGCCTAGTAATCCCCCGCTACCTATTTTGTCATCGCTTCTTTTTTCAATAAGTAACAAAACCCTCACTCTTTCATCAACAGATTTGTATTTTGGCATTAGATCACAGGTTGCAACTACTTCTGATGCAGAAGTCACCTTCGCTGTACCAGGATCCATCTTTAAAGACCTAATTAGCTCTTTTGAAAGTGAAGTGGTTGAGATAGAGGTTTTAGAAAGTAAGATAAGGGTGAGCTCTGGCAAAAGCAGCGCCGAAATTCCAACTCAACCTCATCATGATTATCCAGAATTTCCAGACATATCAGGTAAAGTCGCAGTATTGCCTACAGAAGTATTGAGGGAAATCGATGACTACATATGCTTTGCCGCTGGAACTGATCAAACTAGGCCAATTTTAACCACTTTATTATTAAAAATGAAAGAAAACGGCGTCGAAGCAGTTGCGACCGACGGATTTCGTCTTGCAACTCTGATGATTGATGAGATTGGCTGTAAAAGCGAAACGGACATTTTGATTCCTGCTAAATACTTTACTGAAGTTAGGTCTATCGCTGAGCAATCAGAAGTAGACCAAATAACCATATATGCCGAAAACGAATTAAAACAACTTAAATTTGAGGTGGGGCACAGTAGTATTTACGTTAGACTAATCGAGGGAGAATACCCTCCTTATGAAAAAATTATTCCCACTCACCTACCTCTTGAAGCTGCTGTGGATGGAGAGGAGTTAAAAAGAGAGTTGAAAAGAGCCCACATTCTGGCTCGAGAGGTGTCAAACATTGTTGAGTTGGAATTGGGGGGAAAGCTAGATAATGATGACAAAGATAAAAAAAACAAAGACAATCCTTCTTTGGGAAGTATGGTTATTAGAGCTAACTCAGCAAATCAAGGAAAATACGAGGGAGTGTGTTCATTGAATAGCGAGCTAACTCAAGTTTTACCAATTGCTTTTAACGTTAATTATTTACTTGACTTTTTAACTAACTGCAGTCCTGAAGAACTAACTATTTACGCGAGCGAAAGTCTTAAGCCAGTTTTGATAACAGTATCAGGAAAAGACAACTATCGATATGTGGTGATGCCTTTTAGAGTAAGCTCTACATAGTGAGACAACTTCTCTCAATAGAACTAACCCTGCCTGCAAAGACAGGGCTGGAAGAAAAAACAATATTAAGGTATAATCCCCTCTCGGTAAGAGAAGTAATACATTAGACCACAACCCAAACTAAGGACAATTATGCCAAAAAGAACTTATCAACCCAAAACAAAAAAAAGACTCAGAACTCACGGTTTTTTAGCTCGAGTTTGTGGTAAATATACTGGCCTAAAGGTTATAAAAAGAAGAAGAGCTAAACAAAGACAAAACTTAAGCAAATCGGTAAACAAAAGATATAAGTAATTTAAGTTGTCTGATTAGAGTCGTCTGAAGAGTAATTTTATTGTTGAGGAAAATAATGCTTAGAAAATCACAAAGACTCAATCTTTCTCTTCCTCAAAACAGAAAAATTTTTCGAGAAAAACATCTTAGTTCAAAAAACCTCACTCTTTATTTTAGAAATGCCAACCAATTCAAAGCAGCGGTGGTGATTCCTAAAAAAAACGTACCCCTAGCTGTTGATAGAAATCAAGTAAGAAGAATACTCTATATTCAAATTCGACAGTGCGAGAAACTTTGTGCAAACAAAGAGATTTTAATTTTGTATCGATCACCAAACAGCCTTAGGGAAAAAGATAAACGAAAAATGATAGAAAAAGAACTTGGGGAATTACTCAAGAAAGCAAATCTATTTTAATTTTTTTTGAACAAAAAAAGAAAGTCTCTGTCAACTTCTGTTTTATGGTAGGCTCAAGTAATTGCGGAATAAATGTGAAAAATAAGATAGTAAAGACCTATTTGGCTGCGAGAGAAATCAAGCATAGTTTGCTTCTAACTTTTTTTGGTGTAAGGGCAAGCTGTAAGCACAGCCCATCTTGTAGTCAGCAATTGATTGCTGACGTTAAAAAAGAGGGGATGTTTAAAGGTTTTCTTAAAGGGTTTTGGAGAATCATTACTTGTATCGGTTGAAAACAACCATCTTTCCTACACCTTTTATGTCAAGTTGAGTTAAGTTATAATTTGATGTTCTGAAAAAAAGAAAGGGAGAGTTTTAAATAATTCTGACTTCAGTTTGACCTTTAACTTTATCGAATTAAAAAATAATATCAAACAAACAAAGAAAATATGATAGAGCGGTTTTTTACATCATTTCTGATTATTCTTTACTCAAATTTGGGAAATCTTGGGTTGTCAATTGTGACAATGACGCTGTTAATTAAAGCCTTGTTATTACCAGCCTCACTTCCTAGTTTAAAAGCTCAAAATAAAATGAAAAAAGTGGCTCCAAAAATTGAGAAACTGAAGAAAAAATTTAAAAATGATCCCAAAGGACTACAGCAAGCTCAGGTTGAGCTATATAAAAAATATAACGTTAATCCTCTAGCAGGGTGTCTTCCTCAGATAGTAATGATTGTTATCTTAATTGGCCTTTATCGATCTCTTAATACTTTTCTAGAAAATGGGGTGATTGATGGGGTGGCGGTTAACACATCATTTCTTTGGCTTAATCTAACTCAACCAGATCAAACATATTCTCTCCCTATTTTAGCGGGCTTGTCTCAGCTAATTTTATCTCTCATGATTTCTCCTGGGGGAGAGGTTAGAGACATTGTTCCCAATGAGTCAAAAAACAAGAAAACAGTCCAAAAAAATAAAGAAGAAGAAGATGTGGCGAGCATGGCAAAAAACATGCAGCAACAGATGATTTTTATCATGCCTTTTATGACTGCCTTCATCGCCTCGCGCTTCCCTTCTGGCCTTGCGGTGTATTGGGTGGTTGCCAACCTCTTTACAATTGTTCAACAGTACTTTATCTCTGGATGGGGAGGATTGTCTGTATATTGGAAAAGAGCGGTGTTACTATTAAGTCATATTAAGCCCAGCTCAAACTAAAGCCGCCCTGACAAATTAGATGATGAAGACTGTTGGTATCAAAACATAAAAAAGACCTCATTATGAACTACAAAGAATATTTAACAAAACTTTTTTACTTTTTAGGAGTTGACGAAGAGGAAATTGAAATTGAAGTAGATGAGAACGATGACACCGTGAGAGTGTCGGTTTCAACCGAATCAACTCAACTGGATAAGTTTATTAGAGGGAGTGGAGAAAACCTAACAGCGCTACAATCTCTTATGAGATTAACTTTTATGGATGATTTGAACAAAAGAAGATTGATACTAGATATTAACGGTTTTATTAAGCAAAAGGAAGACGATCTGGTTTCAAGAGCCGTAGATTTGGCTCAACAAGTGTTGGAGACAGGTCAGCCAAAAACCTTTTACGACCTCAACTCTTTTGAAAGATATCTAGTTCATTCTTCTGTAGCTGAGACTGAAAATCTTCAGGGAGTAGCAACTTACTCCACGACCGTTGAAGGAAAAAGATATTTAACAATTTGTCTTGAAGAAGATTTGCCAGAAGATAGTGGTGACGAAAGATAGTTTTCAACAATCTGACAAATAGAAATTTATCAAAGAAATACAAATTTCAATTCGCCGATCGCTGACCACTGATAACAGCGCTTAGGCTTAATACTCGCTTTCTGAAAAAAAAATGCCAACTAATCAAATCATTATTCACACCGACGGAGCCTCTAGAGGAAATCCAGGGCTTGCGGGTGCTGGAGTTGTAATTGAGGGTTTGAGTCAAGTTTATCACCTCTCCTTTTTTTTGGGAAAGAAAACAAACAACGAGGCTGAATATTTGGCTGTTTTATTTGCTCTTCGTCTACTTAATAAGATAACCAACGAAGCCACTGAAAAAAAGCTTTTAACAAGCTCACAGGTTTGTTTTAAAATGGATTCTAAGTTAGTAGCAGAACAATTAACTGGTAGTTGGAAAACAAAAAACCTTAGAATGAAAAAACTAGCAGATAAGTGTACCGCTCAAATAAAAGACCTCGGCGTTCCTATCGTTTTTGAACACGTAGGTCGTGAGCTAAACAAGCAAGCTGATTGGCTTGCCAATGAGGCAATAGACTTAGTCTGTTGACAATAATTAAATATCATGCCTGCCATAAAAACAGAGTCGTACGACCAAGATCTAAAAATTCTGTTAGTTGCTCAAGACTCAACCCTTTCTCAGTTAGTTTCTGATTTTTTTTATCAACAGCAGATAGCTGTTAAAAAATCTCCATTAAACAAAGATGATAGTCACAATTTTGTTTATTCTCAACTCAATCAAAATCAGTTTTATAAAATTGTTGTAGTTCTTAATTTTTCTCAACCCTTTAATCTTGACGATCCTCAAAACGTCAAGTTACTAAATTTAATTCTCAACAACCCAACTCCCAAGATATTTCTCATTAGATTATCAAGCAAAATCGACTCCACAATTGATCTGTGCACCGATTGGAAAAATCAAACTTCTTCGGAGGATCGCCTAATAAACTACATTTATCAAAATGGAGAAAACAGCAAGATGCTTATGGGGTTGGATGTACTAGATTCCGATTCTCCTCTCCCCCACCCATATAAAACAATTTTGCAGGCTGTTGCCAACGGTTTTTTGCTCGACCCACAATGTGAAATATACCCCAACAAGGTTGAAGATTATTTCGAGTCAATAAAAAAAGAACTCATGAGGTCCTTTGTTTCTCATTATTTGATCAAGGGTCAAGGACTAACCACTGAAGAGTTGTGTTTGAAAACTAAATTGTTTTTTCAGTCGCTACTTAATAAATCTCTGCAATGTCTCGACTTAGACACCACCTCAATGGTTAGATTGGAAAAAAAGGAAGACATCGTGGAAGCGGTAATTGGTTGCGATCATGAGGCGATTGTTCAAGAAATTGTGCAAACTGCTGATCTTCAACAAATGGATGTTGATCCCACAAAACTATCCTCTCTTTTAGGAAATCACCCCCATTTGTCTACTCAACTTTCAAAACCATTTAAACACAAAGGAACTGATTTTGAGTTTGAACCAACTCAGAAAAAAAATATCTTAAAGACAAAACAGACTGGGATTAAAAATAGTGTGGACGATGAAGAAACCAAAACCCCTCAAGACACCAATGAAGCCTTTAATCAGGAGGTTGAGGTTAAAAATATAGCCCAAGCAACAAAATCTACATCAAGTGCCAGCGGTACTCAAAACAAAAGTCAATTAAAAGAAAACATTGAAGAATCAAGTAAAAACAAAGAGATTAACCAACGAGATGTAGGTGATGCCAGTCAAAGCAACAAAGAAAAATTAGGTACAAAAACAGAAATCAATCTCGACGATCGAGTGGGTAGACTTTTTTCTTCAGAAAGAACAAACTTAAAAACTCAACGTCGCTCAAAAAAAGCGAGCATAATTGTTCGAATTAAAAGAAAGAGCAAAAATAAACAAGCTGTTTTTTTTGCCGGACTTATCGTCTTTTTTGGTGGATTGGTGTTTGGATTAAGCATTGTTTCTCTATCAATAAACTATCGCAGAGCTGAAAAAAACCTAATCAACAACATTGTTGCTTTTAGAGATGGGGGGGTGGCGCAGAATCAAAAAACAACTGCCTTGGGTTGGCAAGCAACGTTGCTAGATAAAATTCTTGATGTGAAGCTGGTGGACAACAGTTTGGTTATAGATGAAGTTGGGGGGCAGCTAAGAGACATAGTTCAACTAACTAGAACACTTGAAGAAGATTCTAGATTGATATACGGCCATTTTATGGAAGTGCAATCTTTAGATAACCAAGACAACCAAGATGTCCCCCAGCCTGACAGCAATTATCAAATCACTCAATTAATTGAAAACTACCAAAGTCACTTAGAAGAAACTCTTACAAAACTTACAGAATTACAAATGGAGCTCGAAGGTCAAAACAGCGCCCATTTTTCATCAGACTTGGGAAACCACCTCTCTATTCTCAGCGATGAGGTTAGATCTTCAGTAAATAAGCTAAGAGTTATAAATCAACTAAGTCCCCTACTAGCAGATCTGTTGGCGGTAGATGAAAAAAAGAATTATTTTATGTTGCTCCAGGACGATCAAGAGCTAAGGCCCACGGGTGGATTTTTACAAGCCGTTGCTCACTTAGTAATTGAAAACGGAAAAATCATCGACTATCAAGTTTATACAGTGAGTTCAATAGATCAAAGAGTTTTGGGCAAACTCAATGCTCCTCCAGAAATTGAAACATTCTTGGGAGAATCTCGTTTACATTTGAGAGACGCAAACTGGGATCCAGATTTTTCATCTTCTGCCAAAAACATCAGTTGGTTTTTGAGGGAGGGACTGAGTCAACAAGTTGATGGCTTAATAGCAATCAATTACAGTCAAGTTAGACAGCTGTTGGTCGAGTTAGGAAACCTGTCTGTTGAGGGTTATGAGGATACTGTAAACGCTCAAAACCTATACTCGAGGCTGGAGAAGTATGCTATTGAAGATAAAGAGCAGCTGTTAGACCAAAATTTTCACTCAGCCCTACTAAATTCGTTAATTGGGGGGTTGAGTCAGGCCAATGACCAAGAGGTGGGTGGAGTGTTATCTACTTTTTATCAATCACTTAAAGACAGACAAACACTGCTTTATTTCGAAGACCCCAAGTTGAGTGGCGTGGTTGCCCAACTAGGTTGGGCAGGATCGATGATTCAACCAGAGTGCCCCTCTAACTTTGCCAATAGTTGTAAAACTGACTACATTTATCAGGTAGAATCGAACATCGGAATTAATAAAATCAACAAGTATATCAACAGCGGAGTTAATCATATTGTTACTATCAATGAGAACTCAGTGACACATCGTCGTCAAATAAGATATGACAACAAATCTCACTCGAAAATTTGGCCGTTTGGTTCATATAAAACCTACATCAGATTTTATTTAAATCCTGAGGTTCAACTGTTGAGCATTTCAATTAACGATAATCAGGTGTCTGACGATCATATTATGGAGTACATTGATCACAATAAAAAAATTATTGGAGTTACAGCCGAAATTCCAGATGGCGAGCAGCGTAACATAGTTATTGAGTACTCCTCTCCTCTATCAATAAATCCGGGGGACTCATACTTCTTTTTTGAACAACCCCAACCTGGATTAGAAAAACGGCTATCAACAGTCAGTGTGACCCATCACACAGCTCTTGAGGCGGAACTGATATCTCCTAGAGTTGAGGTTAATCAAAATCAAATTGTAGTAACCAGCGATGTTGGTATGGGATTTGTTGCAATAAAATTTGTTGAAAATAAATAGATCCCCTTCTCCTAGTTGAGTCACTATTAAAAAGTGACTTTTTTTATAAGATAATCTTAATAATGCATTTAGTTCTAATAAGTTAATTTATATTGCTTAATACAACTAAATAGAACAAAAGCACGTGAAATAAATACATAGCAAATATGTAAGTACTAAATTGAGCGGCATAATTGAGAAGAATTGCTTAGCGAGTTGTATCCCAAATGCCTTTTTTGAATTAACTTTCGCTACAACTCAACTTCTCGAGGTTTATTTATTCTCAAATAGACGCTACCACTTCTAGAATCTTTCTGATAAAATGCTACTCTCGAATTAGATTTTGATAAATTAATTCAAAACAACTTAATCCGGAGTAAGGCAGCTCAAAGCTAATAACAGATTGGTTGCCTATCTTAATCAATAAACAATCACAAGTTAGTATCATTATGTCAAAACACATTGCAACAGTAGTCACTAGAGATCTTGATAAAAAATTGTCAGACATTAGAAAGGTCTCCGTCCCGGGAAATATTTTTCAAAAAAATACTGACTCGACTCCTGTAGAGTTATCAAAAAAAGAGTTTATCCGTCTTTATGGCGAAGTGGGGGAGTCTGGTGTGGCTTATTTAAAGTTGGAGAAAAAAGAAATACCTGTGATGATCGAAGAAGTTCAGTGGCATCCGGTCATAGATGAGCCCATTCACGCATCATTTCGAGCCATTGATCTAACAGAAAAAACTGAGGCATCAATTCCCGTTGAGTTGGTTGGAGAGTTTGATTTGCCAGAGGCAGTGTTGGTCACGGTACGAGACGAAATTGAGGTTGAGGCCCTTCCCACCGACTTACCAGAGAAGTTTGAGATTAATGTTGAGCAGCTAACCGAAATTGGACAGTCAGTTACTTTGGCAGACTTGGAGTATGACCGAGAAAAAGTGAGCCTAATTCTTGGAGAAGAAGGAGAAGAAGCTCCAGTTATTTTGGTTCAGGAAGTTGAGGAAGAGCCAGAGGAACCTGAGGAAATTGAAACTGAAATAATTGGTGAAGAGGATGATGGGGAGACAGAGTCTGAGGAAGAGGGGGATGAAAAGGAAGAGGCTCCTCAATCAGACGAGAAAGAGGAGTAAATCTTTGGTTTTTAAACAACGCTTTCTCTCACTTTTTTTGTGAGGGTGATCTCTTTTATATCCTAAAGCCAACCCTCCCAATTGGGATCTAACTGCTTTGCCCGATGAATGTACTCTAAAAACATTTCTTGATTGTCTTGATAAAGATAGATAAGCCCTTGATTAATAAGAGAATCTCTTGTTGAGGGTTTTGACGACAAGGGTGTTGATGCGCTGTCTTTTGCATCAAGTTCTCCCCAAATCAAGTTGTTCTTGGTTGGTGTTTCTTCTAAATAAGTCTTCGAGATTGCTTGATAAGCCAACTCACGTTTTTCATCTATTGTGTTCTGAGCATTTAATTGAGGTTGAGCGGGAGAGGAGAGAACCAATATGGTCTGAATGAGAAGTAGTAAATAAATGGAAATCAAAACACGACTAGTTCTTGATGTTTCCCAAAAAAGAGCTACCATCAACTCAACGCAAAACGAGCCTAAAGAAAGCACAAGTTTGCCTAGAAAAAAACTGGACAGAAGGGTTTTTTTACTATTGCTCATTAACTTATTAGATTGATGTTTGTGTGGAGTTAATTGGAAAATTGGGCCATTGACCAGAAATTAGCAGCTTCTCTTCAACCAAATTATCTTCAACTAGCTTTTGCCACAACTGTTCGGTGATAAATGGCATAAAAGGGTGGAATAGTTTAAGGAATGTGGTCAATCCCACCGTTAAGTTTTCTAGGGAGATCTGATCATTCTTGCATTGCTCAATACACTCATCGCAAAACCAATGCCAAAAACGATTATAAAGAGTTTCTGCTGCCAAACCAACTTGATATCGTTGCAATTGGTCTGACACCTCCTTAACAACAGATGACAGATCTTGGGTAAACTTGGTGTCTAAGGGGAGAAGTTGTTGTGACTTAAATGGTTTATCTTCTATCATCAGCAAGATGAACCTGGCGGCATTCCAAAGTTTGTTGGTCAAGTTTCTCGCTGCTTTAAAATCTGGCTCTCCAATTGATTTGTCCAATCCCGCAGACGAACGAATGACGAGAGCCATTCTGAGCGCATCAGCGCCATGTTTTTCGGCAACTTCCATTGGATTGACGGCATTGCCTTTGCTTTTACTCATTTTCTGACCTTTGGCGTCTCTAATCAGCCCATGGAGATAGATTGTGTTGAATGGTAGTTTGTTGGTTAGAAATTTACCCATCATCAACATTCTCATCACCCAGAACATTAGGATGTCATATCCAGTTTCCATAACTTGGGTGGGGTAGAAGCGTTCAAAGTCTCCAGGTTTGCTGTTTTTGAGCGTGGCTACCGGCCATTGGCTAGAGGAGAACCAGGTGTCAAAAGTATCGGTTTCTTGAAGGTGGTATTCTGAAGGTTCTTCAAGACTAATTTCGTACTCCGCCTCTTCTGGAGCTAGAAGCGATTGGAGACCTGCTTTTATCTCAGATAAATCGTGATTTTTTAGTAATTCACTTAAGCTTCCGGTCTGCTTTTGTTTACTTTGGTCAATAAAGGTGATGTTGATTTGAGGATTTTTTCGACTGTCGTACCAAACTGGCATACGAATTCCCCATACAATTTGTCGGCTGATGTTCCAATCTTCCAAAATTTCTAGCCAGTGGCGCAAGATTTTGTCGTGTCCAGCTCCATACACCTTGAGCTTACCTCTGTCCAAGTCTTCAATAATTGGTTTAATTAACGGCTTAATTTTGATGTAAAACTGGGGGAGGGGGAGAGGCTCAATGGCTCTCTTGCATCTGTAGCAAATAGCAACTGAGCTGTTATATTTTTGATCAATCTTGACTAGCAATTTGTTCTTTTCTAAATCTTCAACGACTTTCTTTCTGCCGGTGAAGATGGTTAAGCCTTGATACGGCCCAGCTAACTCGGTCAATCGGCCGCTAAAATCAATTGCTTTTTGGGGAGCTGTGTTTTTTAAGAGCTCTTCATTCTTGTGTTTTTCAAAGAACTCAAAGTCATTGTGATCGTGGTATGGGGTGATCTTAACCACACCGGTGCCAAATTTTGGATCTACAAACTCATCGGCGATAACAGGAAGTTGGTAGGTGGTGAATAGCCCTGGAACTTCTAAAACTTTACTTACATACTCTTGATATCGTTTATCTTCGGGATGAACGGCTAGAGCAACATCGGCAAACTTGGTTTCTGGTCTGGTGGTAGCGACCACTAGAGGTCCATATTTTATGTAATACAAGGGGTTAGTTTGTTCCAGATGGTTTATTTCTAGTTCACTGAAGCCTGTGCCGCACTTAGTGCAGTAGTTGACCAAGCGGTTGGCTCTATATATCAATCCTTTTTCTGAAAGTTTAACAAAAGTGTTGAGAACGGTGTCAACGATGTCTTGATCGAGGGTAAATTTGTAGCGAGACCAGTCGGCGCTGGCGCCTAGCTTCTTCATTTGATTGATGGATGTATCGGAGTTTTCCTGTACATAATCCCAAATCATTTTATAAAGAGTTTCTCTATCAAAGTTAAACCGAGACTGATCTTTTTTTTGTAGCTTTTTTTCAAAAACAAACTGAGTTTCAATGCCAGCGTGATCTGTGCCGGGCAGCCAGAGGGTGTCGTCTCCCAGCATCCGGTGATAGCGAATTAAGATATCCTCGATAGTGACAAACATGGCGTGTCCAACGTGCAGCGGATCATTGGCATTGGGAGGAGGCATAATGATAGTAAAAGGCTCATTTTGAGTCTCTTTTTTGTTGGCCGAGTTGAGTTTACTGTCAGGATTAAATGACTCTAAACTTTCCCAAAGTTGGTAGATTTTGTGCTCGCACTGAGTGTGATCGTAGTGTTTGTCCATTTTTAAGTTTTTTTTGGTTTTGCCAGACAATTGTAACACAGCGAGGCAGCGATATTTAGCGGCTGCGCTACCGATAGTTGATGAGTTTGCATGATTTTTGATATTTTTTGCGACTATATATATGAATCAATCAAGACAGACTGTTTTTGTGGGTGGAATTGAGATTAGCACTAAACAATAACAGAGGATACCAAAAGTAAATTTGGGTATATTCTTTTTTTGTTTTTTTTTAAAGCTATCACGTCTGTCAACTGATGGAAAAACTAACAAAAAGTATTCAAGAAGTATAAAAATGCTGAGTCTTAAGCTTAAAGATACCGCGACTCCAGCTTCAAAGAGGATGAGGCAGTTGCAGCAGAAAATTTTGGGCTCTATTGGGGTCCAGGAAAGCGAGTTGAGAGAGCTATTTGCTGTTAACTCTTTTGATGCTGACCTGGTCGGAAGCAAAAACTGTGAAAACTTAATTGGCAGCGTTGAGGTGCCAGTGGGGTTGGCTGGCCCACTGAAGGCTGAGGTTGGGTTTATTGGTTTTAATTCTGAGAAAAAGGAAAAGCTAATCTTATTTTTGCCTCTGGCGACTACAGAGGGAGCCCTGGTGGCTAGTGTTAATCGGGGTTGCAAGGTCTTATCCGAGGCTGGCAGTCTTAAAATACAGGTCAAAAAGGTGGGCATGAGTCGGGCACCAGTTTTTGGGTTTGACGATATGAGTGAGGCGGTGGGGTTTGTTGAGTGGTTGGAGGAGGATGGGAGGTTTGATCAAATTAAAAAAGTTTGCGAAAAGACCAGCTCTCATCTAAAGCTACAAAACTTTCAAACTTGGCAAGTTGGCAGATCGGTTTTTGTTCGTTTTGTTTTTGATACTGATCAAGCGATGGGTATGAACATGGTGACGATTGCTCTGGATAACTTATGGAAAAAAATGTTGAAAAGTTACCCAGATATAAAATTAATTTCTTTGTCTGGCAATATGTGTGTTGATAAAAAGAGCTCAGCTCTTAATAGATTGTTGGGCCGGGGATATGAAGTGCAGGCAGAGGCCGTGCTGTCAGCTGAGGTTTTGGAAACCATTTTAAAAACAAACTCAGATATCTTCTTTCAAACTTATTACTGGAAAAATGTGGTGGGCTCCAATACCGCTGGATCACTAAACCTAAATATGCACGCTGCCAATATGGTAGCCGCTGTCTTTTTGGCTACCGGTCAAGACATGGCTCATGTGGTTGAGTCCTCACAAGGATCACTTTATGTTGAAAAGCAAGGAGGCGGTGATTTGTATTTGACATTAAGAATGCCTAATTTAAATCTGGGGACGGTGGGAGGAGGCACCTCTTTACCGGCTTTTTCGCAAGCTAGAAATCTAATTTTACAAGCGGCGGGTCAGTTTCAAAAGGTTGAATCAAGACATTTGGCAGCAGCTGTGGCAGGCACCGTTCTAGCTGGGGAGATCTCGGGGCTAGCTGCCCTGTCCAGCAACTCGCTGGCTGGCGCCCATCAAACATTAGCCAGAGGAGAGGTGAAAAAATAAACTTCAGCTTATGAAAATTACAAAACCAGTGGGAATTGTTAGTTATGGAGTCAGCCTGCCTTCTTGGGCTGTGTCGACCGAAGTAATCGAACTAGCTCAGGGGAGAGGGGAGGGGTCGGTTGCCAACTCACTGAAAATTTTTCAAAAAAGTATGCCCGATCTTGATGAGGACACGACTACCCTAGCAACTGCGGCCGGCTTGCAGGCTTTGGAGAGGTTGGATTTATCCGTGCAAGACATTGGCGCACTTTTTATTGGCAGCGAAAGCCATCCGTATGCAGTTAAGCCCACTGGCACAATGGTGGCTGGAGCTTTAGGACTACCCTCAGACTTGGCAATGGCCGACCTGCAGTTTGCCTGTAAGGCTGGCACTCAAGGAATGCAGATCTGTGCCAGTTATGTTTTATCAAAATTTGTGAAGCTGGGAATGGCAATTGGCGCTGATACGGCTCAGGCTGCTCCAGGCGACGCTCTTGAATTTAGCGCTGCGGCTGGGGGTGCCGCTTATGTTTTTGGCTCAATCAACCTTTTGGCGAAATTGCTCGCCACCGCCTCTATCGCCACCGACACCCCCGACTTTTGGCGCCGACCAGGGGAAAGTTATCCTAAGCACGGAGGTAGATTTACTGGTGAGCCAGCTTATTTCAAGCATATTGTTCAGGCCAGCGAAAAACTGTTGGGCGAGGTAGAGCTTCAACCCAAAGATTTTGATTACTGTGTATTTCACACCCCAAACGGCAAGTTTCCGCGACAGGTAGCCAAGAAACTAGGCTTTACTCAAGAGCAGCTTCAACCAAGTCTGATTGTGGAGAAGATTGGTAATACCTATGCTGGAGCAATTCCATTAGCCTTGGCGGCAGTTTTGGATCAAGCCAAGGCAAACCAAAAAATCTTTGTGACCGCTTTTGGTTCTGGTGCCGGAGCCGACAGCTTTATTTTTGAAACAACAAATCGCCTAGTTAAGCAAAAAAAACATTGGTCAAATTTTGTTTTAGACCAGATTCAATCAATGAAATTAATGAGTAGCGAACAGTTTTTAAACGCGAGAGCAGTTGCCTCTCACTAAAAATTAAGCTTAAAAATGAAAATTACTATTGCCGGACATTACACCACCAAAATAGGGGAGCTGTGGCACTTGGGCCTGGAAGATTTAGCCAGGGAAGCTGTTGAGGGAGCTGTAGCCAATGCCAAGGTTGATCTTAAAAAGATTGACGCGGTTTTTGTGGCTAGCAAAGCCTCTGGCTCTTTCAACAATCAAAGGCACATTAATGCTTTGGTGAGTAGTTTTTTCTCACACAACCCACCTGCAACCAGGATTGAGGGCGCTTGTGCCTCTGGCGGTTTAGCCTTAATTGCCGCTGAGCAATCATTATTATCCAAAGAAAATCAAACGGTTTTGGTGTTGGGGGTGGAAAAGATGACCGATGTTGATGGGGTAGGGGCTACCTCTATTTTGTCTACCGCTGCCAGCACGCAGCTAGAAGGAGGCTCAACTTTTCCTGGATTGTATGCTCTGTTAGCACAAGCACATCAACTAGAGTTTAAGACTAGTAGGGAAATACTTTCGGCTGTATCGGTCAAAAATCACCGCCATGCTTTAACTAATCCATTAGCTCAGTATCACAAGGAGTTTACTCTAAAGCAGGTGAGCAACAGCGCTTTGGTGGCTGACCCACTGAGATTACTTGACTGTTCTCCAGTCTCCGATGGAGCTTCGGCAGTGATCTTAACTACGAAAAACATTAAAAACAAAGCCCAAATTATTGGAGCAGGCCACGGTCAAGACTCACTTGATTTAGCTCACAGAAAAAGCCTAACTGAGCTGGCGGCCACTAAACGGGCAGCAAAAAAAGCTTTTGCCAGCAGTGACTTAACTCCTAACAAAATCGAGGCGGCGGAAGTTCATGACTGCTTTACCATTGCTGAGATTTTGGCAATAGAGGACTTGGGCTTCTTCCCCAAAGGGGGTGGCGGCAAAGCTACTCTTGAGGGTAAAACTGAGCGAAGGAGCAAGTTGGTGGTAAATGGATCGGGGGGACTGAAGGCCTTTGGTCATCCAGTGGGAGCTACTGGAGTTAAGCAAGTCTCTTACCTGGCTGAGCAAATTGAAAAAGGCGAGTGCGGCCTAGCTTTGGCTCACAACGTGGGTGGTTCTGGAGCAACGGCGGTGGTTCATATTCTTAGCAAATAATTATAAATAAACATGATAAATCCAGCTAAATATTGGAGGAACGCAAAACAAACCAAGCTCTATCTGGGTCGCAAGGGGACTGTGGTGGTAGTCACATACATCAGGTCGGCTGGGATGGATCATCAGTCATCAACACCTTATTCATTTGCAGTTGTTGAGTTGGCTGATGGTGAAAAAGTAGAGTTGACGGGAGTGGGGCATGAAAAGCTGGAGGTTGGTGATAAAATTGAGTGCGTTTTGAGAAAAATTCCTCCCAATGACGGCGCAGGATTGATCGAGTACATCATTAAAGCTAAGAAAATATGACAGACAAAAACCTAGACCAAGTGACGCTGGTTGATGCCAATGACAACCAGATTGGCTCTCAAGATAAGATTGAGGCTCATCGAGGCGATGGTCAGCTTCATCGGGCTATTAGCGTTTTTTTGTTTGATAATAAGGGAAAATTATTAATTCAGCAGCGCAGCAACAAAAAGATTGTGGGAGCGCTCATGTGGGCTAACACCGCTTGCGGCAATGTTAGGCCTGGAGAAAGCTATCTTGATTGTGCCAAGCGGCGCTTGAAAGAGGAGCTGGGTATCGAGGAAGTAGGGCTGAGTGAGGTGGGCAAGTTTCAGTATCAAGTGAGTTTTGACAATGGCTTTAGCGAGAATGAAATCGACACAATTTTTGTGGGGAGATTTTTGGGAGAGGCGAGGCCTAACCCAGAGGAAGTTTCAGCCATCGACTGGATTAATTTTGAAGATTTGCTGCGAGATAAAAAAAACTATGCACCGTGGGTGGAGAAAATTATGGAAAATTCTCAGATAAAAAACACTATTTATAAGCTTGCTAAGGAGAAGCGATGATTGCCAAGGAGGGGTTAGCACTAAATTCATCAAGCGCATCGGAGTTTGGAGAGAAACCAACGGCAGTAGCAGCGGTTATGCTCTATCATGATTTAACCACAAACAAATATTGGGTCTTGTTTGCCGGTCTTCTCAAGGAAGACATTGGCAAGTACGAACGTTCTCTTGATTCGAGAAACGGTGATGATGCTGATGAAATACCTCTTCATCCAGTTTTTCTAACAGATAACCAAGCGGGATTTAACTGGGGAGGTGTGAGTGGTGGGGTGAGGGAGGGGGAGACACCAACTCAAGCTTTAAGAAGGGAAACTCAAGAAGAGACCAATCTGAGCTCATATGCAAAGTTTTTTGCTTCCAGCGCAAATCGACACATGCGACTGAAGCCGTATCTAGTGAACCAATATCGTCCGGCAAGCGGAAACAACAAGGGAGCAGAATTAGTTTATAAGGTTGATCCTCGAGCGATTATAATTGACCAGAGAATTTTTGAAGAATCTTTAAATAGGGGTTTTGAGGCTTACTGTTTGGATATGATTGACGATGATTTTTTAAAGTCGATTCGTCCAGCAGTTAGACCAATTGTTGAGCAGTTGCAACGGTTGCTACTAGTTGACTAAGCTGTCACAAAATTAATAAGAATTTATATGAAAAAACCAATTACGCTAATAAAAATCGGCGGCTCACTCATCACCGATAAAAACAAACCATTTCAGGTTAACAATCAGGCTCTCAAGATTATTGCTCAGGAGGTCAAAAAAGCCTCCTTGACAGACAAACAGCTAATAGTTGGCCATGGTGCAGGATCTTTTGCTCACGTACCAGCAAAAAAATATCAAACACACCTTGGAATTAAAAATGAGTCTAGTTATCGAGGTATTGCTGAAGTCGCCGATGTTGCTGCTCAGCTAAATCGAATCGTAATGAGAGAATTGCTAAATCAAGGTGTAAATGCGGTGTCGGTTAGTCCTCTCAGTAGCATGGTGGCAAAAAATCATGGGTTATCCACAATTTTTACACAACCACTTGAGTTGCTTTTGGAGCACGGCCTCTTGCCGGTTGTTTATGGAGATCAGATTTTAGATGAAGAAGTAGGGTGCACCATTTTTTCTACAGAAAAAGTATTAGCTTATCTCGCTCTAGATCTCAAAGCAAAGGGCTATGTGGTTGAGCAGATTATTCAGTGCGGACAAACCAGCGGTGTCTACGATGCCGACGGCAAAACTATTTCTGAGATAAACTCTAGAAATTTTGATCAATACAAACAAACTCTTGGTGGATCAGGAGGAGTTGATGTAACTGGAGGAATGCTTCACAAGGTAGAGGAAACTTTGGAATTGGCAAAAAAAGGAATTCCGGGATTAATCATTGATGGCATTGTTCACGGGACTCTTTCGGATGCTATTAGTGGCAAAAAAGTAGTTGGTACTAAAATAGTAGCTTAATTTCTATATATATATGTCAAACTCAAGCATCCCTCAACACATCGCCATTATTATGGACGGTAATCGCCGCTGGGCTCGTCAAAACAAGCTGCAAGTTTTTAAGGGTCACGAAAAGGTGGCTCAAGAAAATATTGAGAGACTCACCGACCATTGTATTAAACTAGGCATCCCCCATCTTACACTCTGGGCGTTTAGTACTGAAAACTGGAAAAGAGACAAACTAGAGGTTGAGGCGATACTGTCATTGATGCGCAGTATGTTTGCCAAAGGCTTTGAACCAATGATCAAAAAAAAAGTAAAGATTGAAACAATTGGAGATTTATCAAAATTTCCCGCCGACATTCAAGAAAGCATTCGAAAACTCAAGGATGGCTCGGTTAACGACTACAAAATTGTTGTGACTTTTGCTCTTAATTATGGAGGAAGAAATGAAATCAGTCGAGCTGTAGAGAAACTGTTTCAAAGCGGATTAAACATTGGTGAGACCCAACTTGAGTTTCAGTTAAGTGATTATCTTGACACCTCTTTTTTGCCGGATCCCGATTTAATCATTCGCACCGGAGGAGAACAGAGACTGTCGGGTTTTATGCCTTGGCAGAGCGTTTATTCTGAACTGTATTTTACTGATGTTTTGATGCCAGATTTTAACGAAAGCGAGCTTAATAAAGCTCTTGCTGAGTATCAAAGAAGAGAAAGAAGGTTTGGAGGCTAACTAGCTAGGGCGATGGTGTTATCCCAAGATTGCCCCAATCATCAGGATTTGAAATTCCTGTATCACTTGAAGGAATAAAAAACTGAGTAATCACATTTATTCCGGTAAACTCAGCAATAGTGTTAATGATGAGAAATGATAGTAGTGCTAACACTAACCCTGAAAAAGCAAAGGTAATAGTTTTTTTTGAACTCTCCAAAGCTTGTGAATTTCCTCCAGATAAAAGCCATTTTATTGATCCAACAACCAGCATCACAAAACCAGCCAATCCAATAAAGGTAAAGCTAACCGATAGAACATTTGCCACCAGACACATTGTCCCTTGAATAGTGGCCACACCATTAACCACACAGGAGCTATTGATGTCAGCCCAAGGCTGGGTTTGAGCATGGGCGGTGGGTGAAAAAAACAGAAAAATTGATATTAGTGAAGTAAAAAGCAGGGTTTTTTTAGCAAGCATAGTAGCTGTGTTTTTTTAATGATTGTCGCTTGCACTATTGTATCAAAACTCTTGAAAATGGTCTGTAGGCAATAAATAAGAACTAAAAACCCCCGCGATAAGCGGGGGTTTGAGTGCAATTTCTTATTTAGAATTAGTTAGCGATTAATTGGTCTAATGCCAGTATTAAACACTTCCTGAATTCCTCCAGAAAATCCCAATAGGCTTAAGGCAAGTTGGAGAAGGGCGTATGATGCAGCCAAAACAATTAGACCCACAATAGCAGCGGTGATCTTATTTCTTGCTTTTTCAGTTTGGCCCTTGTCACCACCAGAGGTAATCCACTCAATTCCGCCCAAAATAAGGTACATAAACACCAAAATGGCAGCGACTAACATCACTAAGTTTAAAATACTGCTTAGAAGTGTGCCAATGCTTGTAGCATAACCTCTATCTGGAATATCAACATTTCCAAGTTGGGCTAGTGCTGGGGTTGCGGCCAAAACGAAGCTTCCCACAGAAGAGCTAATACCCAATGTAATTTTCTGAATTTTATTCATAATTCTCCTTTAGTTGTTAGGTTGTATTGTTTCTAGTTTATATCAAGTGAACGTATTATAGCAAGTATCTGCAAAAAAAGTCAAAATTGAACTCTCTTGAAATGATTTTTTAGTAGCAAGTAATAACTCCACAGGTTCCACCTATTGGGCCTGTCCAGGACCCACTTACGCATCGGTAGCAGGGAGAGTCATTGGTGTTATACAGTCTTCCAACAGACCCTTCGGGTGCGTATTTTCCATTCCAGCACTCACATGAACCCACCGCAGGAGGAGTTCCCCCTCCGCCATCACCACTGGTTCTTCCCGAGATAAACTCAACCGGATGACCTAAGAAAGTGTTGATTGCCATAAAGATCGCTACCGACGCTGATAAAATTAAAATTCCTACTACTGACTGTGTTAGGCGATTCTTTGCTTTGTCAATTTTTCCACTATCGCCACCAGCAGAAATCCACTGAATTCCCGCATATAGCAGATTAAACAAGAGGATGACGGCGGCAACGACAAATGCCATGCGCAATAAACCGCTAATAAAATTAGCTACGACAATGCCTCCATCATCGGTGGTGTTAATTTGATCGGCGTAGGGAATATCTTGCTCTTTGGCCTCATTGATTATGTTGAAGTTGATGTCGGCGATAAGGGAAGAAATATTTTTCATAGCTGATTGATGTTGGATTTTTTTTGTGGTGAGTTAAACAGTTGAAAATGTGCTTGTATTTGTGTTTATGTCGGTATGTGGGGCGGTCTTCCCTCTGGAATACCTGGATTATTTGTTTGTTGTTCTGTGGCCGAGGGGATAGTGATCTGTAACAAGTTAAAGTCATCTCCAAACAAAAGCGTGCTAACAAAGGCGATTATTGCAAACGATCCCACTAGTAGGATTAGTCCTATTGTTGCCTGAGTAAAGCGAGTTTTAGCTTTTTCCACCCCCTTGCTGTCTCCGCCACTAGATAGCCACTCGAACGCAGCCATGACATAGTAAGCCAGCACAACAACAGCACCCAAAGTAATAGCCACTCTCCACATGCGAATTGCATAGTGAAAAAATAACGAACCATCTCTGGCTGCATCAGGATCACTGCCCAAATTATCAATTACGGGATTGGTGAGCGAGCCTTGGGCTAGAAGTGATAAATTCATAAATGACATATAAAAGAATGAGTGAGTGCTATTAAATTTTTTACTGTTTAGGCACCACTTTCATTAAGGTTTCTTCTAAGTTTATAAGGTCGATACCAATGATGGTGCCCACAATTCCGATGAGGGCATAGCTCATTACCATCACAATTAATCCAAGTACTCCGTGAAACATCTTTTCTCTTGCTTTTTCAACTTTTCCAGAATCACCTCCGGCAGTAATCCAACTAAATGCTGCCAAAAATGTAAAAACAATAAAAAACAGTCCACCCATAACGGTGATAATTCCAATTAAGTTGGAGAGGAAAGTTACTAATGTAATTAGAACATTGCCGCCGCCACTTCCTAACTCTTTGGGCGTGTAAATAGTGTCGGCAGGAGGCTCAAACCCATCTCCAAACTGAGCTTGCACTTGATCAATGTTTAAATGTTTTAGAATGTTCATTGTTTAACTCAAAAATTGACTAACCTCCAATAGAAGTAAGCTTTGGGTTGATGATAAAGGTGGCGTCTCCAAAGATCAACAAACCTACAATGGCAGCAATGGTATAAGAAAAGGCAACGATTGCAAGACCTATTACGCTGTTGAGCATCTTGGTAGACACCTTCTCTCCAGCGGAAGAATCTCCTGAAGAAGTGAGATAAATCCATCCTGCAAAAATAAAATTTAGCATAGTCCAGATTCCAGCAACAATTGTGATTAGGCGAATCATGTTAGAGAGAAATAAAATTATCCCAATGTCGTTATCTCCAACTTGGGCTTGCCACTTATCTACTCCTGGTGGTGGTTCAATCGTTCCCACTACCGACGGTGTGTCCGCCCAAACTGACTGAGGAAGAGCGAACCAAATAACTGTAGAAAATAAAGAAAAAACAATCTTTGTGAGCTGAGTTGTAAGTTGTTTGATGTTCGTGATTGTCATGAAGTCTTTTTCTAAGAACGAATTTATTCTATTATATTTTGTCGAGTTTAGCCAATGTTGATGTCGGCAAGCTAATTAATGAATAGTTCGGCTAAATGTGCGACAGTTTTATCCCCCAAGTGGTCCGCCGATAGGAATGCTCTCCATTTGGGTAACTAGCTTAATAATCTGCACAATCCAGTAAGCCGAAAACATCACTAGAAAGCCAATTACAGCTCCAGTTGCTAAATTTTTAGCATCCTCTTTGCCTTTGTCGGAGTCTTTGAGATAGCTGAAGCCAGCGCCAATTACTAAAAAAAATATTACGATTCCAGCTAGTACAAACAGATTGCTGACAACTAAGTTAACAACAACCCCAAAGCTACCATAAGTATCAGCTACAGTTGGTTCATTTTCTAATTTAGTTAGTTTTAAATACTCGCTAAGATTTATCTGGGCTGAGGGGACTGATAGATGACCCAATAGATTGGTAAACATAAGGTTTAATAGTTAGTGAAGTCATTATAACATCAAAATAACTTCAAGCCGAGAAAGGGCTTTTGAAGATTTTATCTAAGAAAATTTTGCGAAGTCGTATAAAAACCATGTTTTTTGAAACTTCAAGGAAATAATTAAAAAGCTTTTTATATCTCAACTGTTGGCGATTTTTATCTGGCTAATTCTACACTCCAATACTCCCTTATTCCAAAACATCGCTCTTCATTTTTTCAGCTTCTGTTTGAAAGTAATTAGACATATTTTTCTTGTCAAAACTTCCGTTAATAATTGGATCATCTACATGCGTATCAACTTCAAATAACCTACTAGCAAGTTGAAGTGGATCTATGTGCCAATCAAATTTGATTTTTGCTTTCATTCGCAGATCTTTAATAGCAAAGTTATATTTTTGAATAATCGAGTAAAGATCAAAATAATCTCGACCTCTTGGCTTTTGAACAATGGTGAGCAGTTTGTTGGTGGCGATGTCAACGACACTATCAACCAACAGACCATCTTTTTGTTTTGGTTGCTCCACATGCGCAAATGGATAGTAGGTGAACTCAAGTTTGAGGATGTAGTTATTTTCAAATCTCAAAAAATATAGGTTTCGATTAAAACTAGTTTGATAATCAAATGATTCAAAATCTAGTTTTTTTTGAAGTTTTTTGAGCAAAACCAAGATGCTTTGCGGATCAAATTCTTTTTGATTGAAGAAATCTAGATCTTCTGAATATCGATGCTGCAAGTAGTAGTGTGACAAAGCAGTTCCGCCAGAAAAGTAAAACTCTTTAGCAAGATCTGTAGTTGCAATTAGTGAAAGGGCTTTTTTTTGTTGTTTTGTTAAGATTGGCCCCATACAATTTTTTTTAGATAATTTCGTTTTGCTAAATCAATCTCAAGTTGATCCCAGTATTTTTTTAGTTTTTCTAGAGAAATTTTGCTGTTATTAAGACCAAAGTTAATTTGTTGCTCTAATACAAACTTGTCATACTGAGAAGTGTCTTTTTTAAGTCGAGTGGTGTCGGTATTCCAGTTATACATGTCTGAGTATAGTATATCCGAAACAACCATATTTTAATAGGATTGGGGTGGCAATAATTCTTAAATTAGTTTGAAGAGTCAATCTTGTGGGTGGTATACCGGACTCGAACCGGCGACCTTCCCCTCCACAGGGGGACGCTCTAAACCAACTGAGCTAATACCACCATTTCAAATAAGTATCCAATTCTCTCAAAAAAAACAAGATTTTTCCAGCGCAAAACACCCAATAAGCGTGGCAAGCATTCAAATTATATTAAGGCTCATCAGCGCTTATTTTATTTTTGTATTAAAGATCGTGAGTGGCGGTTCTTCTTCATGGTAGAATCAAGCTGATGTCTCAAAAAAAACCAGTAATCAACTCAGCAGTGTTGGCTAATGAAAACAAGTTGGTGAAGCAATTAAAGCAAGCTGATCCTCAGGCGGTAAAAAAGTGGTTTTTACACTATCATCAATCACTACTTCAGCTAGCAAAACAAAAAATAGCTAACACCAAAGATGCTGAAGATGTGGTTCAAGAAACAATGATAAACTGCTTGCGACAGATTCAGCTTTTTCGTCAAGATTCTAGCTTAAGAACTTGGATGATGACCATTCTTCGTCATGAGATTGCAGATTACTATCGAAAAAAGTATGCAAAGAAAGCATTAAACACGGTACCGCTGGGTCATCACCTTCTAACTCAGCCCATTCAAGGTAGCGACCTAGTTGAAGAGCGCGTAATTCAAACTGTACAAAATACGTTAAAAAAAATGTCTAGCTATCGTAAAAAAATCTTGATGATGAAGTATGTTGACGGATTAAAGGTACGAGAAATTGCTAAAAAGTTGGGAAAAACATTCAAGTCAGTTGAAGCAGAGCTGTGGCGATCAAGAGAATCCTTTAAGAAATTTTATTTGGAGGACGAACTAAATCAATAATAAATTAATGATAAATAAATCACTCTCAACTCAGGCGCAAGTTATTGCCAAGCTGCAAAAAGAAGCTAGTCGGCAGGCGAAGATTGAGCAGCGACATCTTCTACCAAAAGAAGTAAGTTCGGTGGCTGGGTTGATTAATCGCTATCCATGGCAAACATTAGCCATCAGCTCATTGTTGACCACCATTATTCTTAAGACAATCATTAACTAGATGGCGACCCAACAAACAGGTTGCAGACAATTAATAACAAAAAAAACAAACCCAACCAAAGATCAGCAAAATAATAATCAAGCAACAACACAACAATGATTAACTGGATCATCTCGTTTTTTTACGCTGTGGGCAGATTTGCCTTGGGGCTGTTGCTTCATCCTTATCAAACCATGCAGTTACTGGTGAGGCAAAGAATCTTTGTGTGGGTGGTGCTAACTCCAGCCATATTTTGGATAATATTACTGATAAGCAATCAGTATCTGATAGCTCCAACCCTGTCTTATTTGAAAATCTCTTGTCCCGAAATGCGTCAAGTGACATCCTTTTTTAGAATGTGGATCAGCATTTTTACGCTTTATTGGCAGTTAATGCTATTTTATTTGTTGTTGAGGTTTTGGTCAGCACAAAATTAAGCTATTCAAAAAGCCAAGATATGTTTTTACATAAGTTGTTACTTCAGGACTTTCGGCTGTTTTCTCAGCAAATTCTTGAGTTTCAAGATCAAACAAGTTTAATAATTGCTCCCAACGCAGGCGGAAAAAGCTCAATTTTAGAAGCAATTTATTTACTTGCTTCAGGGCAAAGTTTTCGCGCCGACAAAGTGGAGGAAATGATCTCCTTTCAAGCCGATGTTGCACAGGTTAAAGCAAAGATTTATTCTCAGCAACCAAAAAACACAGCAGAAAATGATTTGTTGAGTGGTTTGGACGAACTACAGCTGGCAGTGCTTCTGACAAGAGGACAAGTTAATGGCAAGCGCACCAAAAAACAGCATTACTCGGTAAATGATAATAAAAGACTAAAAAAAGATTTTGTTGGAAATTTGTTGGCGGTTGTTTTTAGACCAGAAGACATGCGTTTGATTGAAGGTTCTCCGTCGCGCCGCCGCGACTATTTAAACTCGTCATTACTGCTAGTAGACCGTGAGTATCAATCAGCACTTAGGCAGTATGAGCAGATCCTGCGGCGGCGCAACAAAATCTTGTCTTCAATTCAAGAAGGCACTCAGTCTCCTCAAGCTTTAACTTATTGGGACATGGGATTGATTAAGCATGGTGAAAAGCTGCAGGAGAAACGCAGAGAGTTGAGTGAGTTTATTAATAGCATTGTTGAAGCCCCACTTAAATTTAGATTTGAGTATCAGCCGTCAACCATTACTCGAGATAAACTTGAGGCTCGACGCCGCTCGGAGATTGGAGCAGGTTTTACCTTAATCGGTCCTCACAAAGATGACTTTGAGGTTCAGATTAAATTGGGGGCAAGAGGAACTGGAAAAAACTTTGTCTCATTAGATGCCTATGGTTCGCGAGGCCAAAAAAGAATGGGCGTGCTATGGCTTAAGAAAGCTGAACTAGCTTTTCTTAAGCACAAGACAAACAAGTCTCCTTTGTTGTTGCTTGACGACATTCTTTCTGAGCTGGATGACGAAAATAGACTTAGGGTGCTGCAGTTGGTTGATGGAGAGCAGACCATTATTACTACAGCCGATGAGGACTTGGTGCAAGAGATTCAGGATCAGTTTTCAAGTTTGCAGATTATCAAGCTTAAGAGTGCGTCGGATTAGCTTTTCTAGTTTCCTGGATTGTTTTTTCTGCCTTGATTACTTAACAGACTCCAGAGTACTTGGGGAATTGTCTCCACCAAATTGGTGGCGTTGTAAAAAGGCCCAACTTGCGAAAAAAGTTTATCTCCCGCTGCTTTATTCACAAAGCTGGCTGCTATCATGCTTGGTAAAGCCTCATTAACTGTGTAGAGGCCAGCGAGCAATCCTGCCAAAACGTCACCAGTACCACCTTTGGTTAGACCAGCATTACCTCCTTGGATGAAATAAGTTTGTTGTTGATAAATAATTTGGTCAACTTGGCCTTTCAATAAAATCGAGCAGCAACCAAGTTTTTGAGAAATATCCTCAAGAGATGTTGGTTTTTCTTGATTACTTATTTTTCCATCAGTGGTGTTATTAATGAGAATTTCTAGCTCTTTGTGGTGGGGGGTAATGATGCAGTTTGAGTTGAGAAGTAGGGGGTCAATCATTTGTAGGGCGCCGGCGTCGATTACCCATTTTTTTGCTTGATACTTTGCCAACAGATAGTTTGAAATTTTTTGAGTACTGTTCTCCCAGTCTTCCTTGCCTGGTGGATGTTGCAAATAAAACTCTCTTGATTGATGGTGATAATCTGAAGCTAATGGCTGTCGCTCCATCCCTGGACCAATTAAGATGCAGTCAGCTTCCCTCAAATAATTTTCCAGATCATTTCGTGAAACCACGATTCCATTCCAAAATTCTTGCTTTGCCTGACTAATCAATCGATTGTTGCTGGGAACAGATGAGTAAAAAACCATATCAACTAATTTTGAAGCAATTTCCAAACTCCAGCGGCTGGCAGCGTGAAAAAGGTTTGATCCTCCAATAATCAAAAGCTTGCCATTTTCACCTTTGCGAGAGTTCGGCTGAGGAAGATTGAGTTGGGCAAGATAACTCAAGACTTGTTCTAGTTTGAGCGGAGCAGAGCTTCTTGGGAACATGTTAGTTCTTAATTTTATCTTTTTTTCCAGATTTTTGCTCTTGCTCAGATTGACTACTTTTTTCAAGTCTTCGTTGTACTTTTGCGAGCTCCATAGTGACTATCACCGCTAGGGTGGTAACTACCAATGAGTACACGAGAAGAGAAATAATTCCTCCTCCCTCTCCCAAAATTGGAGTTAGGTACTGTGATACAGCAGTGCGAATCAACTCATTCCAGGCTAAAGCAACTACCAAGCCAAAACCACTGGTTGATAGAGTAATAATGTTTTTGATGATCGCCAAGGGCAATTCATCTAGGTGTTGGGGTGTTTGTATTTTTGACATATGTCGTATTATACGACTTCTATTTTTTTATGCATTAATTTGTTGAGAGAAGATAGTACGTTGTTAATGTCAACCGAGTTTTGAACTTAAATTTGTTGTTGATGAATATTTAATCCTGCATTTTTTGCAAAAATCGATTAGAATGTCGATCACTAGCTAGTATTTTTAAAGGTGTTTTCCGTTTTGTTTAACGTTAAGCAAAAACAAAAAATTGATTTAACAATAAGAAAATGTATCAGCCTAATTTTTCATTAACCAACAATCTTCTTACTTATGTAAGCTCAATCGAGTCAGCCAAGGCTTTAATTGATCATTCACCACTCGTTCCGGCCTGGGATGCTAAATTCAAAAAAGATGCTATGGCAAGAACGATTCACTTTGGAACTAAGATTGAAGGGAATGACTTAACTCAAGATCAAGCTCAAAAGGTAGCTCGTTTGGAACTGGTAGACGATCCTGAAGAAGCAGCGAAGCGAGCGGGCATTATTGCCCGCGAGCGCGATATCCAAGAAGTGCTTAATTATAGAAATGTTATTAAATGGATTGATGAGCAGGATGCCACTCTGGCATCTGGATTGCTGTCCGAGAAAACT
>CAYXBZ010000002.1:0-3408 GCA_964463605.1 uncultured Pseudomonadales bacterium
GGCTCACAAAGTAAAAAATCTCCGAAAAGGAGATTTTTTAATGTTTTGAGAATCAAGCGGTTGATGAGAAGCCCTTGTCTGCTTCAATTCTCAAACCTCTTCTGAATTCATTGGTACTCACTCCACCTTTTTTTAATCTTGACGCCTCAGACTGCACTTGCAAAATTAGCTGTTTTTCCTCATACTAAGGATAGCTTGAAATATTACTACTAATCCCTGCTCTCTTATGCTCAACACACAGAAAATTTTATATATACTGCCAGATTTAGCCTATTTGGCAGAGTTGTTGCCAGGCAAAAAACCTCACTCATTTGTTATTCAAAGCTTTAAACAGTACAACGGTGAGTTAATGGATGGTGGCAAGTTTATTGAGGAAAATTTGTTGAGGCTATTCAAAAAGCTTGAGCCTGAAGAGTACGATGTTGTTCTTTCTGATGAACTTTTTGCCAACACCATCATCGATGTTGAAAAGAAAACTGAAAAAGAAGTTAGAGATTATTTAAAAGAAGAAGTAATACCTAGCTTGCATATCGATGCCGAATCGCATCAAATAGAAACCTTTATTCTCAGTGAGTACAAGGGGGTGCATAAGGTTCAGTTATCAACCGTTCAAAAAAAACTACTCTCTCCTCTTAAAATGGCTTTTGAGAGTAGCGAAGCAAAACTAAAAAGAATCTTTCCTCTTAGTTGGGCGGTTAAGTCATTGATTTCCCTTGAGCCATCAATATCGGTGGTTCAGATGGGTGCTTATTTATTTATGGCAAAGCATTACATAGGAGTAGATCAGCCATTAGTTGATACTTCTCAAAATTTAGATCGCTTTGTTGAAGCAATAAAAACTCTCAAAGGAACCGAGCCTAGTTTACAAACAGTTTATTTGCTTACCGAGCAATCTATTGAGGAAGAACTTAAAGAAAAGTTGACGGGAGTTTTGCCTTTACAACAGTTGGCTGAGCAAGGAGCAGACGAAGAGCAGGTTCCAGGATTTGTAGAGAAGATAATTACTTCTTCGATGATGACAGTTTCAATTCCTGATTTTGAGATACCTCAGTTTGATCTTAAAGGAGTTGAACTAGGAGATACTAAGGTGATAGCGAGCGCTGCTGCAATAAAGGCTGATGCTTCAGAAGAAGCAAAAAGCGACACTGAAGCTTCAGATTCTGAGTTGCCTAAACCTGGAACAGTTGAAGAAACTCAAGAAGTAACTGACGTTTCTTTAGAAGCAGCTCCCGAAGTAGTATCTTCAGAAGATGATCTGGACACCAAAACAACTGAATTAGAAACACCTTCTGCTCAGGGTGAAGATGAGGGTGAAACTGAGATTAACGCTGAGGTTGAAGAAAAACCAGAGGTTAAAAATGAGTCGGAATCAAATCAAGAAACAACAGTTTCACCAGAAGTCAAAGCTGATCCAGAGCCTGAGCCCGTAGCTATTGATGCAAAATCAGACACAGCTTCAACTGTCAAACCGGAGATAAATCAAGCGGTAGTGATTGGAAATGAGGGAATTTCTGAAGATGTAGATTTAAAAAAGTTTGCGAGTGTTAAGGTTGAGTCAGAGTCGGAGGATCAGTTGAAAGTTGCAAAAAATACTAGCAAAGGAGATGGTAACAAAAAAGTATTAAAAAATAATGATGGAACAAGCAGCTTTGTCAAAATATTTCTAATAGGTTTGGGAAGTTTTGTTCTTACGGTCGCTATTGGTGTGGGAGTTGGATATGGACTACTACAGCTTTCGCAACCATCAACCGAACCGATTGAAGAACCTCAGGTTGAGATTGTTGAACCAACTCCAGAATTGATTGAAGAAACAGAGCCAGAGGAAATTGTCTCTGAAATTGATCGCTCTCAGTATTCAATTAGAGTAGTCAATGCAACCACGAAAGCTGGATATGCTGGAACAGTTGCTACAACTTTAGAAAATGCAGGTTACGAAACGGTTGATGCAAAAAATGCCGTTGAAAGCTATGAGCCTGGAATGTATGTTTTGATGATTGAAGAATCTGCCAATTTGATCTCTGCCCTAAGTGAAGATTTAGAGTTAGAACTAGTATTCTCAGAAGGAGTTGAGGCTGAAGATCCACGAAGTGAGTTTGATGCGGTGGTTGTTCTTGCTGAGTAAGAGAGCTTCTTAGTAAGAAAACCTTATTAGCTTGACTAAACTACCTGTCCCCCGATAGATTATGCTGATCTGCAGTGGTATACTACTATCTGTTTGTAGCTGTAGATTTTCGCCCAATTATGAAAATGTACATTGTGAAGAAAAAAAATAATTAATAGCTATACTGTTAAGAGATATGCCAAATAACAACAATCAAAACGATAACAAAAACAAAGTTCAGCTAACCAAAGAAGGCTTTCAGGAACTTCAAGAGGAGTTAACTGAGTTAGTTGAAGAAAAACTTCCAAAAGTAGTAAAAAGAATTGCCGTTGCACGAGACAAGGGAGATCTGAGTGAGAACACAGAGTATCAAAATGCTAAAGAGGACAAGGAAATCATTGATGCTCGCATTAGTGAAATTGAGGAAGTATTAAAAAGAGCTGAGGTAGTTTCAAAAACCAGGAGCAAAACACAGATTGGTCTTGGTAGTGAAGTGGTTATCACTTCTGTAGATAAGGGAAACAAGATGAAGATCACATTGGTGGGAGAATTTGAAGGAGATGTTGACGAAGGAAAGATTTCTGTGGTTTCTCCAATTGGCAGAGCTCTTCTTGGTAAAAAACAAGGAGATGAAGTTGCAGTAGAAGCTCCCATGGGCGAGACTGTTTACGTTGTTAAATCGGTTAAATAGTTTCTTTTGACAACATTCTTGAATATATGAAAGCAAGCAACAAACAATCCGACCATTGGTTGGATCAATTAGTATCAGAGATTGGTGATTGGGCCAATCAGCATAAGCTGAAGAAGGTTCATGTAGATGATATGAAAACTCCTTCAGGCAGAGTTCATACTGGAGCTTTAAGAGGCGTAGTCCTTCATGATCTTGTGGCTAAGGCAGTTGAGGAAAAAGTGTCTCAAGAGGTTGTTAGCACTTATGTTATTAATGATATGGATCCGATGGACGGGTTGCCATCATATCTAAGTGCTGATGAGTACTCTAAGCATATGGGCAAGCCCCTGTTTCAAATTCCTGCTCCTACATTTGAAGATTCAGGTATTAATTTTTCTCATTCATCTAAAGAGGACATCAAGCAATTCAAAGAGGCTGATTCATTCGCCCAGTTTTACGCGCTTGATTTTATTAATGCCTTCAGAGCTATTGGTTGTGATCAAAAAGTAATTTGGAGTCATGAGCTTTATCAATCTGGAGTTATGAATGATCTCATTCGAACTGCTTTGGAAAACGTTGACAAAATCAAACAGGTTTATCAAGAAGTGGCTGAGTATGATTTACCAGAAAATTGGTA
>CAYXBZ010000002.1:3508-23094 GCA_964463605.1 uncultured Pseudomonadales bacterium
GCCTTGATGACAAACGTTTTTGATAGTTTGGTTCCCTTTGATATTCCTTACGAATGGATTATGGTACGGGGAGCCAAAATGAGCTCCAGCAAAGGTGTTGGAACTAGTGCTCGAGAGTTTGTTGAGCTTTTTCCTTCTGAAGTGGGACGTTTCTTATTTGTATCTAAACATTACAACAGTGTGATTGATTTTGATCCTCACACTATGGCAATTCCTGATTTATTTGATCAATACGATCAAGGTGCAAGAATCTTTTGGAAACAGGAAGATGGTGATGAGCGGATTGGTCGCTCTTTTGAGCTGTCACAAATTAATGAAGTTCCCAAACCTTACTTTTTACCTCGGTTTAGAGACATTGTGACATGGATGCAAGACCCAAAGATAAATTTAGTAGAAAAATTTGCTGAGGTTAAAGGATCTAAGTTAACAGAGTTGGAAAAGAATGAGCTTGAGTTAAGAAAGAAATGTGCCGAGATTTGGCTTGAAAGACATGCTCCCGACGAAGTTAAACTAGTTGTTGTGTCAGAGTTGTCTGATGAGGTTAGTTCTTTTGATGACTCACAAAAAGAGTTTTTAGCCAATCTTAATGAACTTATTGAAAGTCAAGATTGGCAACCGGAAGATCTTCAACAGCAGATTTTTGATTTAGCTAAATCAAGCATTGGTGCTAGGAAAGGTTTTCAAACGATTTATTTAAGTTTTTTGGGCAAAAAGGCTGGGCCCAAAGCTGCTTGGTTGTTACTGGATCTTGATCCCAAAATGAGAAAAGAACGTTTTGAAGAAATAATTAACAGTTAGGTTAAAATGTCCTCTACTCTACCTTCAAGAAAAGAATCAGAAAAACTGCTTGGTCAGTACATAAAGAACGAAGCCTTGCGTGAGCACTGTTGTTTGGTGGCTAAAGTGATGGAGGGTTATGCTGCTAAGTTTGGTGAGGATGAGGATCTGTGGTACTCCACTGGTTTACTTCATGATCTTGATTGGGAGATGTATCCCGACGAGCATCCTAAAAAAGCGGTTGAAGAGCTGCTTGAAGACTATCCCCCTGAATTAATTGCTGCAGTTAGAGCCCATGCTCCAGAGCGGATGGGAGTAAAGCCGTCCGCTAAAATTGAGAGATATTTGTTTGCCTGTGATGAGCTGACAGGCTTTTTGCACGCCTACTCATTGATGAGGCCTGAGGGATTCGTGGGAATGAAAGCTAGTAAGGTAAAAAAGAAGTTGAAAGATAAATCATTTGCGGCTAATGTAAGTAGAGAGGATATTGCTTATGGTTTTGAGTTAATCGAGGAAGAACCTGCCCAACATATTAGTTTTTTGGTAGAAATACTAACAAATTAACTCCACCAATTAAGGTTGGTGAGAAAGGCAGAAAGATGGCACTAGTGAGAGGAGTGGAAATCTGTGGTAATTCAGGGAAGGATCAAAAACCTGCGCCACACGAAAGACCTAAAATCGAGGAGCAGCAAGCTGCTCATGACAAGGATAGGAGAAGAAGACATCCGTCGGGGGGAGGTAAAACTAAACGCTAGAATTAACTTATTGATAAAAACTTTTTATGCTCGACATCAACTACATCCGCCAACAATCCGACCAAGTAAAACGAGCCTGCAAAGATAAGCAGCTTGATTCAACTGTGGTTGATCGTTTGCTAGAAGTTGATAGCAAACGAAGAGAGCTGCAACAGCAGATCGACCGCTTTCGCCAAGACATCAATGAAAATGCTGTAAAGGTAAAGGAGCAAGTTCATCAAGGCGGAAAACCAGATCAAGCCTTCATTGATAATGGTCGAGAGCTCAAACAACAGCTCAAAGAGTTAGAGCCTGGCTTCAAGGAAGTTGAAGAGCAGTATGAGCAGCTGATGTTCCAGATTCCCAATGTGCCGGCACAAGAAGTACCGGTGGGAGAAGATGAGTCTGGTAACAAAGTAGTTAAGCAGGTAGGTGGACTACCTAAATTTAAATTTAAACCCAAGCCTCATGATGAACTAATGGAGCAGCTCGATTGGCTGGATACCAAGAGAGCAGTTAAGATTGGTGGTTTTCGATCATACTTTTTAAAAGGCAAAGCAGTTTTGCTAGAACAAGCTATTTTGAGATTTGCCCTAGACCTAATGATTGAGCAAGACTTCACTCCAATGACAGTGCCGGTGATGGTGAATCAAGAATCAATGACGGGTACGGGCTATTTTCCCTGGGGTAAAGAAGATCATTACTTAACACAGGATGATCAATTCTTAACAGGTACGGCTGAAGTGGCCCTAACAGCCTATCATCAAGGGGAAACATTAACCGAAGATGATCTGCCAATTAAGTTAGTTGGCATCTCACCTTGTTTTAGACGAGAGGTGGGCTCATACGGCAAGGATACTCAGGGCATTATTAGAGTTCATCAGTTCAATAAAGTAGAGCAGGTAGTTTTAACGGTAGCAGATGAAGAAAATACTCAACAATGGCACGAAAAAATGCTGGGATTTGCCGAAACTTTGCTCCAAGAACTAGGTCTCCCCTATCAGGTATTGTTAATGTGCACTGGTGATATGGGAGCTGGACAAAGAAAAAAGTACGACATTGAAACTTGGTTTCCTTCTCAGGAAAAGTATCGAGAAACGCACAGCGCCAGTTATTTTAATGATTTTCAGTCAAGAAGATTAAACATCCGCTATCAAGCAAAAGATGGCACACTAAAGTATGTTTATACTCTCAACAATACGGTAGCTGCCACTCCCCGACTGCTGGCCGCTATTGTTGAAAACTATCAACAGAAAGACGGAACAATCAGCCTACCCAAGGCGCTGAAGAAATATCTGTAAGACTGCTCCACAGTATTATTAGTGAAAGATGAGCCTCAAACTTTGAGTCCTTTTGTGGCATAATAAACGATCTATGTTAAAGCTAATCAAAAATCTATTTGACGAAAACCAACGTAAACTCAATCAGTACCAACAGCTGGTGGATCAAATCAATGAGCTAGAGCCAACCATTAAAGAAATGAGCGATGAAGAGTTGGCAGCGCAAACTGATAAGTTTAAACAGTTGCTGGCAGAAAAGCTACAAGACAACTCAGATCTATCTCAAGAAGAGCTTAAGCAAAAAGAAAAGCAGGCTCTAGACGAGATTTTGCCAGAAGCTTTTGCTACAGTGCGCGAGGTTTCTTGGCGAGTGCTAGGCATGCGTCACTTTGATGTGCAGCTGTTGGCTGGCATTGCAATTCACAACAGCATTATTACTGAGCAGAAAACTGGTGAAGGAAAAACCTTGACTGTGACCTGTCCTCTGTATCTTAATGCTTTGCTGGGCAAGGGTGCTCACCTGGTAACGGTTAACGACTATCTAGCCGAAATCGGTGCTGGCTGGATGGGTCCGGTTTATGAATTCTTGGGACTATCTTGCTCAGTGATTGTCCACGATCAAGCAAAACTTTATGATAGCTCGATTGACAGCGAAGACAGAGGCGATGAGCGTTTAGAGCATTTTCAAGACATCTCCCGTCAAGATGCTTACGCAGCTGATATTACTTACGGTACGAATAACGAGTTTGGTTTTGATTATCTGAGAGATAACATGGTTCAATCGCTCGATCAGATGGTTCAAAGGCAAAGATTCCCTCATAATTTTGCGATTGTTGATGAGGCTGACTCGATTTTGATTGATGAAGCCAGAACCCCTTTAATTATTTCTGCTCCCGACACTGAACCAACCCAAAAGTACTATGAGTATGCCAAGATGGTTAACTCCTTAACCAAGGATCAAGATTACAAGATTGACGAAAAATCTCGCACGGCAACTTTAACTGATTTGGGCGTTAAAAGACTGGAGAAAAAGTTGGGGGTAAGCAATCTTTATGAGGAAGATTTTGAGACTATTCACTATTTAGAAACAGCTCTGAAAGCAAAAACTCTTTATAGCCGTGACAAAGAGTACATTGTTCGTGAAGGCGAAGTGGTGATCGTTGATGAGCACACTGGTCGGCTAATGTATGGCCGACGCTATTCTGATGGACTTCATCAGGCTATCGAGGCTAAAGAAGGCGTGGCGATCCAACAGGAATCTAAAACATTAGCAACCATTTCCATTCAGAATTATTTTAGGATGTACGATAAGTTATCTGGTATGACAGGAACGGCTGCTACTGAGGCTGACGAGTTTAATCAAATTTATGATACAGATGTCGTAGTAATTCCTACCTACAGAGAGGTGGTGAGAGATGACCGCGCTGATGTGATTTATAAGACCCAAGCGGCCAAGTACTCTGCCATCGCCAGAATGGTTGAGGAGATTAACCAAAAAGGACAGCCGGTTTTGATTGGAACCAAATCAATTGATCACAACCAGATTATCTCTGATTTCCTTCGAAGAAAAAAAGTTAAGCACAATGTTTTGAACGCCAAAAATAATGAGAAAGAAGCCTTTATCATTGCCGATGCAGGAAAAAAAGGCACCATCACTGTGGCCACCAACATTGCCGGTCGTGGTGTTGACATTATTTTAGGTGGAGCTAAACCAGAACTTAAAGATTATCGAAAAAAAGAAAAAGCTAAGAAAAAAATAAAACTTCCAAAAAAGTATGAGCATTTGCAGTTACCTCCGGCTGTGAATCCGGCCAACTATGATTTAGAAGCCTATGATAAAGCCCTAACAAAGTGGCAGAAAGATCATGATGAAGTGGTCGAGCTAGGTGGTTTATGCGTTATCGGTTCAGAGCGACACGAGTCGCGAAGAATTGATAATCAACTGCGAGGTCGAGCCGGTCGTTTAGGTGATCCTGGTATGTCTCAGTTCTTTGTAAGTCTAGAAGATGAGATTATGCGTATCTTTGGTGGTGATCAGATTTCCAAGGTAATGGACATGCTCAAGATCAACGAGAATCAACCGATTCAGCATTCAATGGTGAGTAAGTCGATTGAGTCGGCGCAGGTTAAGGTAGAATCGTTTTTCTTTGACCAGCGCAAGAGATTGGTTGAGTTTGATGACGTGATGAACAAGCATCGAGAGATTATCTACAAACGCCGTAGAAGGCTGTTGGAGATGACAACCAACGAAACCGATTTGCTGCAAAATACTAACACTGATGATGAAAAGCTTGATAATCAACAACTCTCGGTTAGAGAAGAGATCGAGCAGTATCTGCGCGATGAGATTGTGAGCATAGTAAACACCAACATGCCTGAAGAGCTGGATGAAGAAAGTGCCAACCACATTGTTAATGAGTTTGTGGGAGTGGTACCTTTTGACGAGAAGTCACAGCAGCAGATTGAGAAGCGCTTAGTTTCTTTAAGCTCGGCTTCTGATTTGGTAGAGGAGCTATGGAAGATTGTTAGTAAGGTTTATCAATCTCGAGAAGATAATCTGTCACCTGAAATGATGAGACAGTTAGAACGTTACGTGATTCTGTCAACCATTGATGAAAAGTGGATTGATCACCTGGATCAGATGGACTCACTTAAAGATGGTATTTGGCTTAGGGGTGATAAGCAAACGGTGTTGGCTGAATATAAAAAGGAGTCATTTGTAATGTTTGAGACTTTGATCGACAGTGTTGAATCGACAATTGCTAGAAGAATTTTCCGCATTCAGCCTGCTAAGCAAAAACGATCTCAAGCAGAAGTATTGTTAGATCAGGCTCAATATCAAAAAGAAGACGTTAACGAGCCTTTATCAAAAGAAGTGGCTGAAGCACAAATTCCAACTGGAGCACTGACTCCAAAAAGCACCGATGGGTCAACTTCAGACTTAGCTAAAGCAATGAGAGGAGCTGGCTCTGTATCCAGTCCTGGTCAAGGTACACGCAAGGCTAAAGTTGGCAGAAATAGCCCTTGCCCTTGTGGTAGTGGTCTGAAATACAAGGATTGTGGCTTAATTGGAGCTAAAGAACATCAAGAATAAGGAGTTTAATGCCAGAACTTCCAGAAGTTGAAACGGTCAAGCAGAGACTGTCAGAAATTCTGACTGGTAAAACTATTTCACAGATCAAAGTCCTCAGAGAAAAAAGTTTTAAAGGAAATCCTCAACAAGTGGCTGGTTTATGTATTAATAATATTTCGCGACGGGCTAAGTTGTTGCGCTTTAAGTTTGACAACAATCTTAACCTACTGATTCACCTCAAAATGACAGGTCAGCTGATTTACACTGATAATGATCAAAGAATTGGCGGTGGTCACCCCACTGCCGACTGGGTGGACTCTCTCCCTTCTTCTCACACTAGAGTTGTAATCCATTTTGAAGATGGATCCACTCTTTTCTTTAATGACATGCGAGTTTTTGGGTGGATTAAGATGCTAACGGATGATCAGATACAACAAGAGTACTCTCGTTATGGGCCTGATGCCAACAGCTCTGAGTTTACCGCTGAGTATTTAAAGGAAAAACTACAGACTAGAACCATCGCCATCAAGCAAGCCATTATGATTAACGAAATATTGGCTGGCGTGGGTAACATTTATGCTTCAGAAGCATTATTTTTAGCTGGCATTGATCCTAGAAAATCGGCAAAAAAATTAAGTTTGCAGGAAGTTAAGTTGCTAGTTGTAGAGATTAAAAAGGTAATTGAGGCAGGCATTAAGCATGGTGGCACTACTTTTGATGGCAAGTTTGTTGATGTTTCTGGGTTATCTGGAAATCATCAGAAGCATTTGCATGTTTATGGGCGCGATGGTGATAATTGCGATAATTGCGGAAGCGAAATCAAGAAAGTTAAGATTGGTGGTAGGGGCACCTATTATTGTGAGCATTGTCAGAGTTAATAACTGAGTCTAATGAAAATATATGAGAATTCTTAAGCCAGCTGTCACGATTTTTTTACATCATCAAAATAAATTTCTTTTTATTAGAAAAAATAAAGATAGGAAAGTTGACGCTGGTCGATTGAATGGGGTTGGCGGCAAAGTTGAGCCTGACGAAGACTTTTTAACGGCTGCTATTCGTGAAACTAAAGAAGAAACTGGGATTGAGGTAGGCGAAGATGAAATGAAATTCTGCGGTCTGCTTCGAACCACAGGAGGCTATCCTGTTGATTGGCTAGTTGGGTTTTTCTTGGTAGAGGTTGACAGCTTTGAGTTACCAATTGGAGACAAGTGCAGAGAAGGAGTTTTTCGATGGATGAGTCCGCAAGAGTTTAAAGAAAATGATAAGCCAGTTGTAGATGATCTTAACTATTTATTTCCAGATTATCTTATAAAAGATGAAACTTTTTTCGCCCAAGCTGACATTAATTCTGAAGAAAAGATCGTTAGGTTTAATGTAAAAACTTTGGGGTAAAAGTATTGGGGAATGTTTGTTTGATTTAATAAAGCAAATCTCCAGCTTTTTTGGCAATACTTGCGCTGTCAATTTTGTACTTCTTTTTTAAATCATTTCCTGACCCCGACTCCCCAAAGGTATCATCAACTGCGACCATATCAAACCTAATCTCAGGCTTGATTTTTTGGTTAAGTTCTTGGCTGATTACTTCAGCTACTGCTGATCCCAATCCTCCAAATTTTTGATGATCTTCAACCGTTAAAATCCGACCAGTAGTATTGGCTGCAGTGATGATAGCCTCAACATCCAGTGGTTTGATAGTATGCATATTAATTACTTGAGCCGATATTCCTTGCTTGTTAAGTAACTTTGAAGCTTCCAGAGCATCGTGTACGCTGTCACCACATGCAATAATTGTTAGGTCTTCACCCTTTTTTAATTCCTGGGCTTTTCCGATTTCAAAATGCACATCTGTGATAAGAACAGGTAACTTGGGTCTAGATAGTCTTAGGTAAGCAGGACCGATATCCTCAGCTAGAGCTAAGACTGCTGCCTCTGCTTGAGCGGCGTCGCAAGGAACTACGACTTTCATGTTTGGCAAACAGCGCATCATAGCAATGTCTTCAAGAGCTTGGTGAGTAGCTCCATCGGGACCAGTAGACAAGCCAGCGTGCCCACCAACAATCTTTACGTTCAAATTACTGTAGGCTACCGACACTCTGATTTGATCCCAGCTTCTGCCAGGACTAAAGACAGCAAAACTGGCAGCGAAGGGAATTTTTCCAGCTAGAGCCAAACCAGCCGAAACTCCAACTAAACTTTGTTCGGCTACTCCCACTTGAACAAACCGATCGGGATACTGTTGTTCAAAATTGCTCAGACGCATTGATTCAGTGAGATCAGCACAAACGGCGTAAACTTTTGTGTTGTGTTTAGCCACATCTTGCATCCCTTGACCAAATCCATCTCTTGTTGCTGCTTGTTCTGACATATATTTATGATTGTTTAAGTTGTTTGATTGCTTGTTCTGCTTCGCTTGCGTCTGGAGCTTTTCCGTGCCACTCATGCTTGTTTTCCATAAAATCTACTCCCTTACCAGGTATGGTGTTGGCGATGATAACTGAGGGATATTGATCTTGAATAGCTACTTCGCAAACGGTGAATATCTGTTGCAGATTGTGAGCGTCAACTTCATATGTTTTTATGCTAAATGTTTCAATCTTTTTCCTTAATGTTTCTAAAGGCATCACTTTTTCGGTGTTTCCTTCAATTTGAATGAAGTTACGATCAACGATAATGGTGAGGTTATCAAGTTGATATTTTGCTGCAAATAAATACGATTCCCAAGTTTGGCCTTCTTGATGCTCTCCATCGCTTGTGATGCAAAAGACTCGATTCTTTTTATTATCTCTTTTGAGAGCTAAAGCCAAGCCACAAGCCTGAGAAATTCCTTGACCAAGAGGACCGGAGCTATTTTCTATTCCCGGAAGTGATCCTAATTGAGGATGACCTTGTAAGCGACTATTTATTTTTCGAAGTGAGTTTAGCTCAATGGCTGGAAAAAAACCAACCATATTTAGTAGTGCATACAAAATTGGACAGATATGTCCATTTGATAATAAGAGATAATCTCTTTGTGGCCAGCTGGGATTATTGGCTTGGTATTTTAAAACTTGAAAATACAAGACGGTAAATACGTCAGCCATGCCCAGAGAGCCGGCAGGATGGCCCGATTCTGCTTTTTCAAGCATCTCGATTACTTTTATTCTAGCTTCACGAGCAAGATCTTTTAGTTGCGAGATTCTGTCGGATGATAATTTGTCAGAAGAAGACGTCATAATTTTTTATCACTCGTGTTTGGGTAGAGTGCAACAAACTCAAAAAATTAGGTATCAAGTAATTTTGTAATCTTGTTTTCAAGTTCTGAGCTAAACTTAACGGTGTAAGGAAGCTTGAGTCTTCTTGGACTGCCACCATTAGGAATAATTATAGTCACAATATCTTTTCCAGGGTGAGATTTTAACAGTTCACCAAGTTTTTGGAGCGTTTCTTTCTCGGTTTTTCTGGGGATGAATATTTCGTGGGAGTTTTTTTCATTTTCAAACTCAATTTCTTTTTGGTTGGGCACAGAAATTTTTTCAGCTATAAGATTGATTTCTCCATCTCGATCATTAATTTTTCCCTTTATTAATACAACCTTGTCAGGAGATAAAATTTCAGAATATGCCTGATAGGTTTTCGGAAAAACTACAAATCTAATTGAACCGGTTTGATCTTGAAGTGTGCCAAAGCACATGGCTTTACTATCTTTTCGAGTTAAAACCTCACGTAAGTTGGTGATCACTCCACCAAATAAAAAAGTGTTACCAATGTTAATGTTGGGATCAATATCTCCAATTTTTTTATTGGCTCGATTACTGACCGCATCTAAAGCATCTGCCATAGGATGATCGGTTAAATATAGTCCTAAAAGTTCCTTTTCAAATGACAAAAGTTCCTTTTGAGGATACTCAGGTATCTGAGGAAAGCTGTCTTGGATATTGGTTACATTGTCAGCGATTTTTGCAAAAAGGTTATCTTGTCCGTCATCCTCACTTTCATAAGCAGAAGCTGTTTGTCGAATCTCTTCAAAATTTTCAAGCATGCTAGCTCTGGTGCCAAACTCATCCATTGCTCCCACTTTTACTAAAGATTCTAAAACTGTTTTATTTACTTTTCGGCTGTCGGTGGTTTGAATAAATTGAGTAAATGAATTAAATTGACCCACTTTCTCTCTAGTCTCAAAAATATTTTCAAGAGCTGCTTCACCCACATTCTTAATGGCATTCAAGCTAAAGCGAATAGCTTTCTTGTTGAGAGAGTCTTTGTTGGATTCAATACGAAAATTAATACCTGATTTATTAATGTCGGGAGGTAAAATTTTAATACCCATTTGTTTACTGGCTTCAATCGCTACCGCAACCTTCTCGTCTCTATTAGCCGATTTAGAGCTAGATTCAACACTCATTAAAGCAGTCATGTACTCAACCGGATAGTTTGCTTTTAGATAGGCAGTTTGATACGAGATCATGCCGTAGCTGGCAGCGTGTGATTTATTGAAGCCGTAATTGGCAAATGCTTCAATGAATCCCCAAACTTTGTTGGCTGTTTGCTCGTCATAATTTTTTGCTACCGACTCTTTTACGAATCTTTTTTTGTTTTTATCAAGAATCTTTTTCTTCTTTTTTCCGATGGCTCGTCGTAAAACATCTGCTTCTCCCAGACTGAATCCAGCCATGACGTTGGCAATCTGCAATATTTGCTCTTGATAAACCATAATACCGTATGTTTCTTCTAAAACAGATTTAAGTGAAGGGTGAGGATAAGTGACTGACTCCGGATTATGTTTTCCCTCAATAAACTGAGGAATTAGATCCATTGGACCTGGTCGGTAAAGAGCCAGCATGGCTGTAATGTCAGAGAATTGAGATGGTTTAAGATTTCTTGCAACTCGCCTCATACCGGCGGATTCAAGTTGAAAAACTCCTGTAGTTTCTCCGCTGCTAATTAAATTGTAAGTCTTCTTATCATCTAAAGGAATATTGGCTAAATCTACCTCTTTATTTTGATTTTCCTTAATTAAATTAATGGCTGCCTGAATGGTCGAAAGATTTCTTAATCCTAGAAAATCAAACTTGATCAATCCGATAGCATCATCGTTAATGTTGCAGTCAAGTGAGTACATATCGTATTGAGTAACGGTATCGCCAGTTTTTCCGTCTTGTTGAATGGGGGTATATTCGGGCAATGGCTTATCAGCAATAATTACGGCGGCGGCATGCACACTGCTGTGGCGAACCGTTCCCTCGACTTTCATTGCTAAATCAAGTAGTTTGCGATATTTTGGCTGCTTATAATACTCTCCAAGCTCAGTAACGGTATTAATCGCTTCTTTTAAGCTAGTTTTCTTTTGAGGATTGTTGGGTACTAATTTGGCAATTCTGTCAGGATCTTCATAGGGCATCCCCAGGACACGACCGATATCTCTAATAGCCACTCGTGCCTCCATTCTTCCAAAAGTGATTACATGACCGACAACATCGTGACCATATTTTTTTGAGACATATTGAATCACCTCCTCTCTCCGATCATCGGCGAAATCAATATCAACATCTGGAGGGGTTGGTCTTTGAGGATTGAGAAAACGCTCAAATGGTAAGCCGTGTTGAAAAGGATTAATGGTGGTAATATCAAGTCCGTATGAAACGATTGAACCGGCCGCACTGCCACGGCCAGGTCCAACTCCAATTCCTTGATCTTTGGCCCATTTAACGAAATCATGAGTTACTAAAAAATAGGTGTCATAACCTTTGTCGTGAATCACTTTCAACTCATAGTCCATTCTTTCTTGTGTTTGTTGATCGATCTCTCCAAATTTTGAGATTAATCCTTGGGTGGTGAGCTTTCTTAAATAAGTGGCGTCAGTTTCATCTTTGGGAAGTGGAAATTTGGGAAAAATCAGTTGACCTGTGGGTATTGTAAGATTGCATTTATTAGCTATTTCTAAAGTATTTTTAATGGCGTCAGGATAATCGGCAAAGATGTTTGCCATCTCTTCAGGTGTTTTGAGATAGAATTCCGGGGCGTCAATCATTGACATTCTATCTGAGTCAGAGATGAGTTTCCTGGTTCCAACGGCTAATAGTGCATCTTGAGCTTGAGCGTCATCCTTGTTTAAATAGTGAACATCGTTGGTAGCCACCAAAGGTAAATTGAGTGTGCGAGCAAAATCCACCAACTGTGTGTTTAGTGTTTTTTGATCTTTGAGTCCATGATCTTGAATTTCAATATAAAATCGATTTTTAAAAAGCTGTTTATATTGGTCAAGTTTTTCTTCAACCTCGTTCTTTTTCTTTTGTTGAATCAGTTTTGCAAAATAGCCATTCATACAACCGCTTAAAACAATAACTCCGTCAGCATGTTTAAACAATGTATCTTCATCGATCCTGGGCTTGTAGTGAAAACCTTCAAAGTGAGCAATACTTACAAGCCTCATTAAGTTTTGGTAGCCTTCAAAGTTTTGTGCCAGGAGTGTGAGATGAGCTTGATCTTCTCCGACATGCTTTTGCTTCTGAGTTAATTTCTCTTTGGCTAGATATACCTCACAACCCACAATAGGATTGATATCGTTTCGTTTGCAGGTGTTATAAAACTCAACTGCCCCGTGCATGTTGCCGTGATCGGTCAGGGCCACAGCATTCTGCTTGTGTTCTTTAACTTTTTCTACCAAAGGTCCAAACTTGGTTAAACCATCCAGCATTGAATATTCAGAGTGAAGATGAAGGTGAACAAAATCTGCCATAGATCTAATATATCAAAGATTCTAAAACGAAAGGAACCTATCGCCGCCAAACCTCCTTTAGTCAAGTGCTTGGATTAAGGCAGTTCTGATTTGAGTTGGGTCTGGTTTTTCATCTAGTTGCGACATGACTTGCCCCATTAAAAATCCCAACACTTGTGTTTTCCCGGCTTTAAATTTAGTGGCAGCATCTTGATTTTGGGCAACAACTTTTTGGATGACTGCGGCTAACTGATCTTCCTCAACTTTTACTGTGTGATGCAGATCAAAATGTTTTTGAATCAGTTTCTGTGCAAATTGATCTGGAGTCATTTCTGTTGCCTGTGGAAGAGTAACTTTTTTATTGACGATGTCGCCAGCAAGTTGGTTGAGGTCGATTTTTTTGCTAAGGGCCAGTTTGAAGGTTTCATCTAGATGTTCTAAGAGCTGCTCATAAGCCATGAGGATCTCGACGTAACTTTCATCCAGCTGATGTTTTTCTGTCCAGCGTATGGCTATTTGAGCGGGAAGTTCTGGTAGTTGGGCCTGAAGTTGATCAACCTCTTCTTGAGTGAACTCAATTGGAGGGATGTCTGGATCAGGAAAGTAGCGATAATCGGCGGCTTCCTCTTTGGTTCTTTGAGAGAAGGTTTCTTCTTTGTTGGGGTTCCAACCTCTGGTTTCTTGGACAGGGGTTTGGCCACTGTCTAGAATTTTTTCTTGACGCTGAATTTCATAATTAATGGCTTGTTCTAAAAATCTAAAAGAATTAATGTTTTTAACCTCAACTTTGTAGTTGGGCAGCTTTGTTGCTTCTGGTTTCTTGAGAGAGATGTTTGCCTCGAGGCGCATGCCACCCTCGGCCATCTTGCACTCGGCAATACCCAGATGCCTCATCAGCTGTCTTAGTTTTCTGCCGTATTCTTTAGCCTGTTCGCCATTGATAATATCTGGTTCGGTAACGATTTCTACCAATGGAACTCCACTGCGGTTAAAGTCAATTAAAGAAACTTCTTTACCATTAACGGTGTCGTGAATTAACTTGCCGGTGTCCTCTTCCAGATGAATGCGATGGATTCTAACTATGCCCTGGCTGGTTTCAATCTGTCCTTGATAGCAAAACGGAATGTCGTACTGGCTGATTTGATAGCCTTTGGCCAAGTCGGGATAAAAGTAGTTTTTGCGGTCAAACTTGGAAAATAAGTTGATTTGACAATCTAAAGCTAAGCCCAGTTGAATAGTCCACTCAATTGCTTTTTTGTTAGGAATAGGAAGAGCGCCGGGCATGCCTAGGCAAACGGGGCAGGTGTAAATATTGGGTTTGGAGGCGTTGAAGGGGTCGTTTTTACAGCCACAAAACATCTTGGAGTTGGTGCCAAGTTCTGCGTGGACTTCAAGACCGATGACTGGTGTGTAGTTAGGCATCGCTATTCCTCCAGCTGTTCCAATTTGTATTTTTTTCAAAGGCGTCGGCTGCTCTGACCACCAAATCCTCTCTAAACATTGGGGCAATGATATTTAAGCCCAAGAAAAGATTGGTTTTAGGGTCGCGGTAACAAGGCACGCTGGCTCCTGGCAGCCCAGCAATTGAGCTTGGTTCTAACAGCATGTCTTCTAACTCACCAAACATGGCCTCGTCTTCACTCACCCCAATCTTTTTGGCGAATCCGGGTGAGGTGGGTGAGATCAAAATGTCGTATTTCTCAAATAGTTTTTCAAAGTCTTGAATAAAGAGCGTTTTGACTCTTTGAGCTAAGTTGTAATATTTGTCGGCGTAACCCTTGCTTAAAGTATATGTTCCCAGCATGATGCGGCGCTTGGCTTCATCACCAAAATTAGATCTATCTTGTCCGTAGCGAATGCCGTCATAGCGAGCCAGGTTGCTGCTAACTTCCGCTCGCTGTACCACAGTGTAAACTCCAATGGCATAGTGAGGATCAAAGGCTTGAGCTAGCTCCACTTTGGCACCCAACTCTTCAAAAATATTCAGCTGATCTTCATAGTGGTGTTTAATCTTTTCTAGTCCAGGAATGTCTAAGTATAAAACTCCAATCTTTAAATCTTTGATGCTTTTGTTGAGCTCGGCAGTTAAGTCTGGAGTTGGTTGTTTGGAGCTGGTTGCGTCGCGAGGGTCGTGTCCAGCGATGTGATTAAAAACAATAGTGGCGTCTTCAACTGTTTTAGTGATCGGTCCGGGGCTATCGGTGGATGAAGCCATGGCAATCACTCCAAAGCGGCTAACTCGGCCGTAACTGGGCTTAAGACCAACCACCCCACACCAAGAGGAAGGTTGTCTTATAGAGCCTGCAGTTTCACTGCCAATGGCGGCTAAAGAGAAGTCAGCGGCGACGGCTGCTGCACTACCTCCAGAAGATCCTCCTGGTAAATATTCTGGATTGCGAGGATTAAGCGTTCGTCCAAAGTCGCTGGTTTCGGTTGAGCTGCCGTGGGCCCACGCATCGAGGTTGGTTTTACCAGTTATTACTGCACCGGCTTCCTTGAGTTTACGAGTCACGGTTGACTCATGCTGTGGTTGAAAGCCTTTGAGAACATTAGAGCTGGCGGTGGTTGGCAAGTCCATGGTGCAAAAGTTGTCTTTTACCGCAATGGGTAAGCCAGCTAATGGTTTGTTGGTAAAAGATGATTCTACGGCCGACAGATTATTTTGGCTCAAATAAATGTTGAGTTCATCGTTTTTTTTGTCGATGGCTGAGGAAACATCGGCATACAGTTCTTGAAGCGAGATTTCTTTTTGCTCAAGTTTGTCTAAGGTCTGTTTGAGTGTAAGCTGATTCAGGGTTTTACTCATTTTTCCAAAATCTTTGGTACTACAAAATATCCTTGATGGGTGTTATTGGCGTTAGCCAGTGCTTCTTCTTGAGAAAACATCTCTTCCTCGATCACTACATCTTCTCGCAGCACATTCTTTAACCCAGTCACCTGATGAGTAGTTTCAACGCCCTTGGTATCTACTTGCTGCAATTGATCAACCACCTGCAACGTTTCCTCAAAAGCCTCAGACAAATTCTTAGACTCACTTTCACTAATAGGAATATTAGCCAGCTTGGCAATATGCTTAACTAATTTCGGATTAATATTACTCATACTAAGTCTGGATTATACTCAGAACTACTAAGTGTGGGCAAGAGCTCTTAGGTTTTTAATTCTTTCTTCAATAGGAGGGTGTGTTTGAAACATCTTAGCAAATAAACCGATAGCATCTTTATGATTCTTGAGAGGATTGGCAATATAAAGATGGGCGGTGGCTTTGTTGGCAGCTTCAAGCGGTTCACGATCAAGGCTGATCTTTTCCAGAGCGTTAGCTAAACCGGCTGGATTGCGGCTGTAGGCCACAGCGGTTGAGTCTGCCAAGTACTCTCTTTTTCTAGAGAGAGCTAGTTTAATTAACTGAGCGATGAGCGGTGACAGTAGCGCTAATAATAAACCAACCACCACCAGAATCATCTGAATCTGACCTGAATCTCTATTATTCGAACTTTTCCTGCGTCCACCCAGCCAGGTCATTCGTAAAAACCAGTCTGACAACAGCGATATCATCCCAACTAAAATTGTTACCACTGACATCAGTAGCATGTCATAGTTACCAATGTGGGCCAGCTCATGAGCCATCACTCCTTCAATCTCAGAGCGGTTTAATCTGCTTAACAACCCGGTGGTGGCACAAATCACTGCATTTTCGGGATTTCTACCGGTGGCAAAGGCGTTCATGGCAGTATCTTCAATGACGTAAAGCTTTGGCGTCGGCATTCTTTGACCCAGGACAAGATTTTCGACGGTAGTATAGAAATCAAAAAACTCTTCTCTTTTGGCTGGTCGAGCGCGAGATATGGTTAAGATTATTTTGTCAGACCACCAGTAGCTGGCAAATGACATCAAGCCTGAGATGATCAAGGCCACACCTACAAAGCTTAAGCTTAGATCTAAGGCAGCGGCCATGACGAAGCTCACAATCAGTGCAAACAAAACAAAGCCGATCATAATGACGGCCGAACGACGTTTGTTGCTGGCTACTAGTTGATAATGAGTCATAACTCTCCTCTCTTATTTCTGTAGTAAGAGTTTGGCAGAAAATTATTGAGTACAAACTTGTTTAGTTTAGATCAACCTTTGGAGAGCTCATTTCACTTTGAGACACCTCGAGATGTTCTCCGCTGGTGGGAGTTTGTAATCCAGGTTCTTTCTTGAAGCCAAACATATTGGCGATCAAGTTAGATGGGAAGGTGACCAATTTTTGATTAAATGACTGGGTTAAATCAATCACACTTCTTCTGGCATAAGCAATCTTATCGGCTGTGTCGGTGAGCTCATTCATGAACTTGACGACAGTTTGATCAGACTTAATTTCTGGATTGCTTTCTAGCACTACCTTCATTTGAGGTACTAGGCCCTGTATTTGATCAATAGCTTTGTTGATGTCTTGCACATTGCCGGTTTGCTCTGCCTGCATCACTGATTTGCGGGCATTGGTAAGCATCTCAAAGATGCCTTTTTCTTGCTTCATGTAACCTTTTACCGAAGCTTGCAAGTTGGGAATTAAGCTAGCCTGTCTTTTTAATTGATTGCCGATTTCTTGAATGCTGGCTTCGATTTGAGTTTTAAGTTTTTGCAGTAGGTTGTAGATGGAGATGGCGTAAACAGCAACCACTGCAATTAATACTACTAAATATAAAACGATGTTCATGTTTCCTTTATTAATTGATGATAATATTACTTCTGAGATTACAGATAAATTATCGATATAGATCTCAGATAACTATAGTATAATTGATTTATCAAGTTTGTTAAGCACTGAGCAGTAAGCTGGCTTACTTTGAAGATTTTATGCTAGAAAATGAGATGGTTATTGGTTATAATTCTGATTCTGCAATCGATGATTAAAATCAAATGTGGCCCCGTGGTGTAGTTGGTTAACATACTTCCCTGTCACGGAAGAGATCGCCGGTTCGAGCCCGGTCGGGGTCGCCATATCATAAATATTACTCTTTTCTCATGAGTCTCAGGCCTGAAGTTGACCTTTCTGACAAAAATAATTGGTGCGTTGAGAATTCATCACTGATCGCTGAAATGCTGGGATTTGAAGATAGTCAATTATTTCGCGATTGTTTAACAGTTTATATTCTCGAAATAGTGCTAGATGCAAATATACCCGACTTCTTGGTGATATTGGCTCACAATCACTTTATTTCTAACGGATGTTTGCTAAAGCATAAATAAGTTAAGTTGTGATATTTAGTACGATTGCGGGATTAGTTGACCGGCTCAACATCACCTTCCCAAGGTGAAAAAACGGGTTCGACTCCCGTATCCCGCTCATTATTTCATAAGATTGGCTTTAGCCAATCTTATGAAAGTAAATAATAAGAGGGACGCTGGGAAGAGAACCCCTGTTCTGCCGTCGAGCGAGCGTGGCTGAAAGCCAGAGGGAGCCCGAGTAATACTGGGAACTATCCAAAATAAAATTATATAAAGCAGTGAGCAGTGGACTCCCGTATCCCGCTCATTATTTCATAAGATTGGCTTTTTCTGTTACATTCATTGTATGAAATACTCCACTGTTATTTTTGATTTTGATGGTACGCTGGTTGACAGCACTGCGATAGTCTCCTCTATCTTCAACAGTCTCAAAAATGAGTTTAATCTCGAAAATTTTTCAGACAAAAATCTTAAACAATTTAAGCAAAAGAGTCTTAAAGATCAGCTTGCTGAAATAAAATTTCCAAAAACCAAACTACCTAGGTTTATTAAAAGAGTTCACCAAGAGTTTGGCAAGCATATTGATGAGTTGAAGTGGTGCGAGGGCTTTCCCACTGCCTTGGAAAAAATTCACAACCAACAAGTTTCTCTTGGTGTGCTTAGTTCAAATCATAAGAACAATCTGGAGGCTTTTTTTGCACTTCAGCAGATAGAATTGTTTGATTTTGTTTATTCAGCTCCAAAGCTCTTCTCAAAGCACAAACATCTAAAAAAAATTATTCAGAAGTTTAAGTTAGATCAAAAAGAAGTGTTGTATGCGGGTGATGAGGTGGCTGATATCGATGCTTGTCAAAAAGTGGGAGTTGATATTGCCGCGGTGAGTTGGGGGTTTGACGACAAAAAAATATTACAAAATGCAGATCCGACTTATTTGTTAAGGCATCCCTCCGAATTACTGCCGTTATTTGAATAGATTTGTTGAAGGTGAAAAAAATTACTCTTTAAAAAACACGGTTAGCTCGGTTTCTGACTCATTGCCCGCTTGATCCCTAACTTTGATTTCGATCTTGTTTTCTCCCTCAGAAAGATGATATCGATAATTAAAAAGGCCCTCGCTGTTGGCAATCACCATCCTGTTATTGATAGATACTTGTGAGCGTGGCTTTGTTTCACCTTCTATGGTTATTGTTTGATTTTCGATAAGTTCAAAAGTCTGATCTGGTTCAGGGAAACCTATCTTAATTTCAGGTGGTTTTGTATCAACTGTGATGTTATGAGTAATTGTTTTAGATTCAACATTCGCCTGATTGGTAGTAAAGAGGGAGAGCAAGTTTTCTCCCTCATTAAGAGCTAACTCAAGAGCAAACTCGCCATCGTCGTTTATATCAATCGAGGTTTCTTTCTGACTGTTAACCAGAACATGAACAGTTGTGCTTGGTTGAGCATATCCCGAAAGACTTAATTTTGAAGTATTGGTGTGTAATGGTGGAGCTTCAATTAGTGGCGGTTGAGGTGGGAGTCCAGAATCTTGATCGATAATAGTTTGCTCATCAAGAACTTCAAAAAACAATCTTACCGCATTGGGTAAAACTATTACCAGGAATATTGCTCCAATTAAAATCGATAAAATTAGCAAAATAATTGATTGTTTTGTTAGATCTTTCTTTTGCTTGTTTGCCAATCTGGAAGTAACTCTTTTCTTGCGCATAAATTCATTGTATCACTACTAATCATCCGAAAAAACTCAATCTGAGTTAAGCTAGATAATGAGCCAGGAATGGGATTCGAACCCATGACCTACGGTTTACGATACCGTC
>CAYXBZ010000002.1:23194-43755 GCA_964463605.1 uncultured Pseudomonadales bacterium
TATATAATTTGGTAGCTTCAAGGCTTCGCTTTTTTGATCAATTCACTTTATAAAACTTTTGTTCGCCCTGTTGCTTCGAGATTCATTTGTGAAGTTTCGCAACGAAATTTGTAAATTCTGATTTCCTTAAGATATTGTACTACTGCTTGACTTGATTTTCACTTATCAAGAAATCGTCAAAATTAAGACATATCAGAAGAATCAGCAAGTTAATGGGTTCAAAGATTGTCAAATTAAACAAGGAGTGCACAAGCGTACCGGAGATTATTGCTAGCGAAGTCACTTTTTTATTGACTATGGCTCTCTTTATTTCTGACACAATAAAAATGGAAGCTAGTAGCAAACCTGGTATGCCAGTTGCGGTTAGTAAAAATACAATTATGTTATCTGGGAAATGGGCGTGCACGACCTTGTCTTGAATGTTTGTGTTGACGCTTGGTGTGAATGCTCCACGACCTATCGCGATTTGCCAAAGAGATAGTTGAGAAACAGCTGTTTCATTAACTTGAGCTCGACTCACAATTGTTTCGGTTCGTCCCAACTCAACTCCAAGACCACCAGGTCTTGGCAAGAAAGGCATCATCAAGATTAAGCTTATTAAGAGAAATATGATAATTCTTCTTGAGATAGTGAGTAAATTTTTAAAAAGAAATAATAAAATTATGCTGGTCATACCAAAAGCCAAGTATGAACTTCTGGAATATGTAAGGGCTAAAGCTGCAATTAGCATCAGTCCCACGTATAACTTTTTTTTGCATGAAGTTCTGATGCTTAGTAGCCAAACAAACAATAGATTGACAACGATCATCCCAGAAAAGTTTGGATCAAGCATACATCCTGCCCATCGATAATAATGTACATCCCAGCCAGATGAGGCTAAAAATCTAAGATCAGGAATTATTAGGTACTGAAAGAATCCAATTAACAAAAAAGAAATCATAATTAAATAAAACAGTAGCCTCCACCATTTCTTAAAACATTTAATTTGATTAAAGTAGTTGTTGACAAAAAATGCAAACAAGAGATAGGTAAACAGACGACCAATATACAGCCATGGAATAAAATTAAATCCAGACTGATTTTGATTAATGATCAAACTAATTACTATCCATAGAAAAAAATACAGTAGATAGCGCCAGCGAGAATAGATTTGGCTAAACTTTATGTTGGTTGCTTTGTAGTTAATGAGAGAAAGAATAACAAAGATAATAATAAATAGATCATGACCATAAAAAGCTACTGTTCGAGCAAGTTGGACTCGTTGCAATTGTCCGAGACTAATCATAAATGTTGTCATGATTAGAATAAGACCTCTAAGATTAAGACAAATCTGGTGATGTGATTTAATGAATAAATCAATTTGTTTTTTCATGATTTAGCCATTGCAACTGTTGAAGGGCTTTTTTTAAAAAAATTGAAGATGTACCACAGCATTGGTATTGACAGAATTATTCTCGAATAAAGAATGCCATTGACTGTTCCCAGTAATCCAGAGTGATTGCCTCCAATAATTATCAAACTTGTCATTAGAATTAAAGAACCAAATAGATGAAGATTCATCAGTTTATATTTTTGTGAAGCAAGCATCATGGTGTAACAAACCATAAAAAAACCCTGAATTACTCCGGCTACGATTAAAGGTCTAATCAGTGGAATTGACTCGATCCACTTGTCCCCCATTAGAAAAAGCACGATCTCTTGATTAAAAATATAGATGGGAAGAGCAATTAAAAGAGTAATGGCGGTGGTTGAGATAAGTGTTTTTCGAAAAGCTTTGACAAGCCGATTCTTGTCAGTCACGAGTTTTGAAAAAACTGGAATAGTGCCATAATGTACCGATTTTGAGATGTCATAGCTACCTTTGTGGGTAATACTATAGGCGTTGTGGTACAAGCCCAGTGAATGAGTGTTAGTAATTGCGCCAATTAAGAAATCATCAACGTTTTCAACTAAGTAATGCAAAAAGGAGCCAACCGACAACCATCTGGCATTCTCAAAAATAATTTTTGCTCTAGAGGGCACGTACTGAAATTGGGGCCTAATTTTAAAGATAACAAAAGACAGAGCGGTTTCAATTAAAGCTGCGATCACCATTCCTAATATTAGGGCATACACATTTTTGAGCCACAGTCCAAGAAGAAGTGTCCCTAAAATAAGTGCTGCCTGAACAACAAACCGATACAGTACATCTTTTGAGTAAAGCATCTTTTTGTGGAGAACAACTACATAAGGATTAATAAATCCTTTGATAACAGGCACCAAAGCAGCCACAGCTATCATTAGTGTTAGTGATGACTGATCATAAAATAAGCTCATCAAATATCCAAGAATAATCATCAGTACTCCAATCAAAAAACCTCTTCCTACAGCTATAACCCAAGCTGTGTTGAGAAAATACTCAACCGAATGTTTAGACTGAATTATAGTTAAATTTATTCCGGTTTGAGTCATCGCCTCGCTCAAGCCTAAGGCAATAACTACTAGAGAAAAAACTCCAAAGTCTGAAGGAGTTAGGATTCTTGCCAAAATATAAATCTTTATTACTGTTAAAAAATAGGTACTTATCTTGAGTAAAGTGTCCCAGGAAAATCCGGCAATTACTTTTTTGGTATAGCCCATATTTCTTTTGTGTTAGATAAATAATAGTATTAAGGCTTAAGAGCGATTATACTGAAATTGGCTCTTTTTGATAAATGTATTTATAATGGCTTGGTAATCATTTAGCTTAAAAGGCCCAACACTCCAAGCTTGACCTCTTAACTAAAGTACCATTGTTTATTATTAAGAAAATATGAAAAACCTTTTTAGATTGATTGCCAACTTTATTCTCGATATTTTTGAAACACTGGTGATTGCTTTGTCAATCTTTTTGGTTGTTTATTTATTTTTACTCCAGCCTCATCAGGTTAACGGTAAGTCAATGGAGCCAAATTTTGCAAGCGGAGATTATGTGTTAACTGATAAAATTAGTTATAGATTTGGCAATCCTCAAAGAGGTGATGTAGTTGTGTTTCATGCCCCTGCTAGCGCGAACTGTCCTCAGGGAACTGGTTGTGACTTCATCAAAAGAATAATTGCTCTTCCCAATGAGACGATTGAAGTTAAAAACGGAAATTTTTATGTTAATTCTCAATTGCTTGATGAGGATTACATTAATCCTTCAATGTCAACTGATGCTGGGGAATATACTCGAAGTCACTTGATTACGCTAAAGAGTGATGAATATTTTGTCAGTGGCGATAACAGGCCTTACTCAAGTGATTCAAGAGCTTGGGGTCCAATTAATAAGTCGGCAATAGTGGGAAAAGCATTTTTTCGTTATTGGCCACCAGAATCAATGGGAGCCATAAAAAGTGCTGAATACTCACTTTAGTTTTGATTACACGATAAGGCAAGTTTGGTTTTCACAAATTGCAAATAATATTCATGTTAGCTGACACACAATTAAATAAACTTGAATCACACTTTCCTCAACTTAAATTTGAGCGAAACTACCCTCTTTCCTTGATTACTTACTTTAAGGTTGGCGGTCCTGCTAGGTCTTTAGTAAAGGTTGATAGTCTTAAAGACTTGGTGGAGCTTATTAGGCATTGTCATCAATCGCAAATAAGATTTGTTTTGTTGGGAGGAGCGAGCAACGTTGTGGTGGCAGATGAAGGAATTGATGGATTGGTGATTGTGACGACTAATGATAGGGTGTTATTGACGAGTAAAGAAAATGAGAATGGCTTATTGGATAATGAGCAGTCCAGTTTTCAATATAAACAAGAAAAATCAACTCAAAACATTGTTCGTGCTGAATGCGGAGCTAGAACAGCGATGCTGGTAAATAAATCGATTGAATTTGGACTCACAGGCTTAGAACCATTTATGGGAGTACCTGGAAAGGTTGGGGGAGCAATTTTTAATAACTCTCATTTTCAAGATGAGTTAATTGGAGATTTTATTGCTCGAGTCGAGGTGCTCAATAAAAAAGGTGAGAGAGTTTGGCTCAATCAAGCAGAGTGTCAGTTTGATTATGATCACTCAAGATTTCAAACAAGTGGAGAGGTAATCTTACAAGCTGATTTTTTGTTGGTTCATGGAGAGAAAGAAGAATCAAGGCGGCGCGCCAGAGAACTAATGAACTACAGAGCTCAGACTCAACCACTAGGAGTGCCCTCAAGTGGATGTATCTTTAAGAACGTGAAAAATACTCCACAACTACAAACATTATTTCCTCAATTTGCTGATAAGCAATATGTCTCGGCTGGATTTTTGATCGATCAGGCTGGATTGAAGGGTTTGCGGGAGGGTGATATCGAGGTAAGCTCAAAACATGCCTCGTTTATGATTAACGTTGGTACTGGGAGTGCCACTGATATTCAAAAATTGGTTGAGAAAGTTAAGCTGAAGGTTGAAAAGCAGTTTGGAGTGACACTGCAAGAAGAGATTTTTTGGATTAAATAGTCGATGACCTTGACGTAAATTGACGAGTTGAGACTACCTGCCTAATAAAATAAAATTTAATAATTTTGAACAAAACATGATTTGTTCGTCAAGCAATTTAGATTGATGACCGGATTAATGATATGATGTGTTGAGGTGGAAATTATTATTAATTAAGCACAAGATAATCAAACTAGTACATATACATGAAAAAACACAGCTCTAAGTTGATTGTTCAAGGAGGCACTCCGTTAACGGGAGTTGTTCAAGTGGGAGGGGCAAAAAATGCTTCTTACAAGTTGATGATCGCAGCAATAGCAGGCGATACAAAAAGCAGGCTTTTGAATTTACCCGAGATAGCCGATGTCAAGATGGTGGCTAAGATTATCACAGAGCTAGGTGGCAGAGCTTGGGAAGCAGGTCCAAAAACAATGTTCATTGATCCTGAAAAAATTTCTGCCTCAATTGTTGATGGTCAATATGGCAGTGTGTCTCGAGCCTCTACTCTATTCATTGGTCCTTTACTCTCAAAATTCAAGAAAGCAAAAGTGCCTCTTCCCGGAGGAGATAGGATTGGCGAACGCCCACTTGGAAGGCATCTTGAGGGCTTGGAAAAACTTGGGGTGAAATGGTCGCATAAAGACAACTTTCTTTCACTTGATGCGGAAAACTTGCAAGGAACTACTTATCGTTTTGATAAGAATACTCATACCGGCACCGAAACTTTGATCATGACTGCCGTGATGGCTGAGGGAAAAACTATTTTAGAGAATGCAGCCGAAGAACCTGAAGTTGATGATCTAATAAACTTTTTAAATGCTATGGGCGCTAGGATTAGGCGGCGAGCCCACCGTGTAATTGAGATTGAAGGAGTGGATAAACTGCACGGTGCTATATACAAAGTTATGCCAGATAGAAATGAGTCGGTGAGTTATGCTTGCGGAGCGATCGCGACCAAAGGAGATGTGGTGATTGAAAACGCCAGACATCAAGATCTTGCGGCTTTTATCGAGAAGATTGAAGAGGCAGGAGGAGGTTGTGAAGTTGGAGAATATGGAGTGAGATTTTATTATCGAGGACCGCTTAGAGCTACCGATGTAATAACAGAAATTCATCCCGGATTCATGACCGACTGGCAACCATTGTGGGCAACTTTAATAGCTCATGCTCAGGGAAAAAGCATTATCCATGAAACGGTAATGCAAAATCGATTTCAATATATAGAGCAACTGATTAAAATGGGTGCCGACATCAAACCTTTTGAACCAGAAATATCCCATCCTGAAAAACTTTATAATTTTGACTGGAAAGATAAACAACCCACCGATATTCATGCCATCGAAATTTCGGGACCAACTGAGTTTAAAGGTGGTGAGTTTGAGGTTCATGATCTTCGAGCGGGAGCAACCATTTTACTTGCAGCTATTAGTGGGGTTGGCACGACTACTCTCACCAATGTAGATCAAATTGATCGAGGTTATGAAAATATTGATTGGAAGCTAAAATCACTAGGGGCAGATATTGAAAGAAAGTGAGCGATTTTTTATACCTTCAATGACTTACAAATTATTATGCGTGCTTACAACTAATGAATAATCTATCGATTTTTTTGGGCTTACTTATCTTTTGTTTTATTGTAACTAGTGTCGCCATTGTGCCGTTTATAAATCTTTTATATGCACTTCGATTTCAGAGAAAAAAACAAGACAATACTACCGATGTATTTGGCGAAAAAACACCGGTATTTAATCGATATCATCAAATAAAGGAAGGAACCCCAATTGGAGGAGGTCTGTTAATAGTGGTTGTTGTGTCTGTTTTATTTGCCATAATCTTGCCACTAATGCAGTTTTTTGGAATTCACGTTACTAGCGTGTACTCAAATCATCAGGCAGAGGTTAATATAATCTTTTTTACTTTTCTTTCCTTCTCAATTTTGGGACTCTACGATGATATCAAGAAATTTTTTGGCTTTGATCAATCTGGGTTTTTTGGATTAAGGATGAAGTTTAAACTTGTGATTCAGATTTTGCTGGCAGCAATTGTTGCGCTTATGCTCTATTTTCAACTGGGCATCTCTTTTTTGTATATTCCCTTTCTGGGGACATTTTCTCTTGGAATGTGGTTTGTCCCCTTTGCAACGTTTGTAATAGTGGCTTTTGCTAATGCGGTTAATATTACCGACGGCTTAGATGGATTGGCAAGTGGAACGCTGATGATTTCATTGTTTGGCTTGTGGCTTTTATCTACTTCGATAGTTGATGTACCACTTTCTGTTTTTTTAGCACTTTGGATCGGATCACTAATCTCGTTTTTGTATTTTAATGTTTACCCTGCTCGAATTATGATGGGTGATGTTGGAGCTTTATCATTTGGAGCAACTTTAGGTGTGGTGGGCTTGTTACTTGGAAAAGTGCCAGCATTGTTAGTAATTGGTTTTATCTTTGTGGTGGAGGTATCTAGTTCACTGATTCAGTTGATATCAAAAAAACTGTTCAATAAAAAGGTTTTCAAGGCAGCTCCTGCTCATCTTACACTTCAATCGTTGGGATGGCATGAATCGAAAATCGTTCAGAGAGCTTGGTTACTTCAAATTATGTTGACGATTTTTGGCGTTTGGTTGGCAGTTATCTAAACAAGGTCTGTCTCTGAGTAAGTTTAATATTTTACCCCAAGCTAGGTATGAATAGAAATAAAAAAGTTTCTTTATCAACAAGACTACTGATTTTACTTTTTGTTTTGTGTGGTTTAGGAATCTTTTTTGTTTTAGAGTCATCAGCTGTAGAGAGCTTTTCACGTTATGGACATCAGTATCATTATGTTTTGCGACAACTTCAGTGGTTGGGTGTTGGAGTGCTGGCATTTATAGTTGGCTGGCTGACTCCAGTTAAATTTTGGAAAAAATTGTCTCCGCTTTTTTATGTAATGGGCTTGCTTATGATGTTACTAGTTTTTATTCCCTCAATCGGGGTTGAGATCAATGGAGCTAGGCGTTGGTTTGTGATCGGAGGAATATCGTTTCAGCCGGTTGAACTATTTAAAGTTGGATTAGTACTTTTTTTCTCAAGTTGGTTGTTGAAACATCAACGAATTCTACCACTTTTTTCTTCATTGATGGTGCCGATGGCAATCTTGTTACTTCAACCAGATTTTGGATCATTATTGGTGGTATTGTTCACTGCATTTTGCCTTTATTTTGTGGGCGGTGGATCAATAAAAAAACTCAGTCCATTCGTCTTGGGTTTTGGACTAATCTTAATTTTGGCTGTTGTTTTTTCACCGTACAGAGTGCGAAGAGTTCAAACATTTCTTAATCCGGAGTCAGATCCTTTAGGGGCAAGTTTTCAAATTAGACAAATTACTTTAGCCTTGGGGAGTGGTGGGTTATGGGGTCGAGGATTGGGAAATTCTCAGCAAAAATATGCATTTATTCCTGAAGCCAGTAGCGACTCAATCTTTGCTATTGTAGCTGAAGAAGTTGGTTTTGTTGGGAGTTTGGTGATCATCTTATTATTTATGTATTATTTTTATACCTTGTTGCAAGTCTCTCAATCACTTAAGGATGGCTCATATTCTCAGCTACTGATTTCAGGATTACTTATCTTGGTAGCAGGACAAACTCTCTTAAATCTTGGAGCAATTGTTGCCTTGGTTCCATTAACTGGTTTGCCACTACCTTTTTTTTCATACGGTGGTTCGTCGCTGATTTCGCTGCTGTTTTTAAATGGAGTTGGATATAAAATAGCTAAAGAGGTGAAATCATAAATGTCTAGCTCTTCAAAATCACCATCTTCTCCACTAAAAATTATGATACCCGGAGGACATCTTACTCCAGCTTTGGGGTTAATCGATTGGATTAAACAACATCATCCTGAAACTCAAATAGTTTTTGTTGGAAGAAAGTACTCTCAACCCAAATTAAAACAACTTGCCTTTGAGTATCAAGAGATCTCGCAACGTCAAGTTGAATTCGTCTCGTTTCAGGGAGTTAAGTCGACTGCATCATTGTTAGCGATGCCGCTGAGATTAATTCAGCTCATCATCTCAATAGTAAAAGCATTGAGGATTATGAACTCTTATCAACCAGATGTCTTGATGTCATTTGGAGGATATATGGCTGTTCCTCTGGTCCTTGCAGCTAAGATAAAAGGCGTGCCTGTACTTACCCATGAAGGAACATCGGTAGTGGGGAGAGCGAATAAAATCTTGTTTAAATTAGCGAATAGAGTTGTCTATTCCTATCCACAATTTAATAATTTTGATATCTCAAAATTAAATAAACCTTGTTTTAGAACAGGGACTCCCCTTCGACAGCGAATTTTATCAAGAAGTATAAGTGAGCCCCCAAGTTGGCTTAAGAAAGATATTTCCAAAGATCAACCTGTTTTATTAATCTTGGGGGGCAGTCAGGGCTCGCAAGCCATCAATCAGCTTGTAAGCGATTCGCTTGTGGAATTAACTAAACGCTGGACTGTAATCCATCAGTGTGGAAGAGCCAATATAACTTATCAATACCATGATGACTTAGTTGCACAAGCAACAAACTTAAATATAGCAGCCGATCGATATTATGTTCGCGAGTGGATCCCAGAAGATGAGCTAGCTTGGTTGTATCAGGTTACATCGATTGCCTTATCTAGAGCCGGCGCAAATACCATTGAGGAATTAAGATATTATCAGGTACCCACATTATATATTCCGCTTCCTCATTCTTATTTTCAAGAGCAAGAGATGAACGCTCGTTTTATGGTGCAACACCAGGCAGCAAAAATTTTGTTGCAAGAAGAAGCCAGTCCGAAACAGTTGGTCTATCACTTAGAAGCACTGATGGCTCAAAGAAAACAGTTTCAAACAAAACTAGCTTCAGTTCCGCTTCTTGATCCAAAGCCTGCATCTGAATTAATTTTTCAACAGTTGGTGGAAATTACGAGCTAATCGTGTTTAATGTTCACTTGATTTGGGCTTTTGTTTGTCAGTTGTTTTTATTAACTAATTAGTATAATTCTTTGTGCAAAGAAGAATATTTCAACTACTTATCCCCTTAATCATATTTGTGGCAATGGGACTGATTCTTTCTTTTTTGAGAGTATCAACTGTTAGTTGCTTAGTTGAGGGAGCTGAAGATCCAGATTTTTGCAAACAGATGTCATTTTTAACAAATGAATCATTCCTTTTTTCCAACCTTGAGCATTCTCCACTTTTTCAACAGGTGCTGACAAATGATGTTGGGCAAGTCTATATGCCTATCAGCATTACTAGGAAGCTACCAGGAACAGTTATTATTGAATTTGTCCGTGAAGATCCACTTTATCGACTTTTTATAGAAGATGAGGTTTTTATTGTCAACTCCATGGATATCCTTGTCCCAGACTCAGAGCAATTTTCTTTAGTTGATGTAGTATTGTCAAAAGACTATTTGCAGTATTTAAATAATGGGAAAATCAATGGTGAATTAAGTAGAAAAATTAGTGAGTTGGTTAATCAACTGCTATTCAGAGAGATTAAAGTCAAGCGAATTGAATTTGATTTAGAAGAATCGCTCATTGTGACCGATTTAGCAAACTTTCTTTTTTCTGACGACGACGATTATTTTTCTTTGGCGGTGAGGGTGGGATATATATTAAACGATTTAGCTACAGTCCAAGCGGCTGTGCCAGATGATTCCTCAGTTTCACTCATAGATATGCGCTACGATTTACCGATTGTAAGACTCGACAAGAGATAGCAAATTTTGCTATAGTTAGGAAGCGTCAGTTTAAATTTGAGAGAAGACTTTCAACAAACAGCGAGTTACTGGCATAAATTATTCGCTTGAGAATACTTTTATTAAAATCCATCATATGAGCAAAGAGCAAGTTGTTACGGCTATTGACATTGGGAGCGATAAAGTAGCAACTTTAATTGCTTTGGTTGATGATGAGATTAGCGAGCTAAGAGTTGTTGGTTCAGCCGCTGTTCCTTCGCAAGGAGTCATAAAAAGTGTCTTAGTTGATCTTGAAGCTGCTTTGAGTTGTGTTGAAGAAAGCTTGAACGCGGCTGAGCGTATGGCAGGATTTAGTGTTCGCCAAGCATACGTTTCTTTGTCGGGAGTACATATTCGGTCGCAGAATTCTACAGGAGTAGTGGCTGTGGAAAATCCTGAAAAGGAAATTACCTCTACCGACGTTGAGCGAGTTATTGAGGCAGCTCGGGCGCTTTCAATTCCACCCGAAAGAGAAATTATTCATGTCATTCCACGTTATTTTAGAGTTGACTCTCAGGAAGGCATTCGTGATCCTACGCACATGACCGGTGTTAGATTAGAATCTGAAGCCCATATTATTACTGGTTCATCCACTTCTATTCGAAACTTAAATAAATGTCTAAATGATCTGGGAATTAATGTTCAAGGATTTGTGTTCTCTGCTTTGGCAGCAGCCCAGGTAACGGTTAGCGAAACAGAAAAAGAATTGGGAGTTGTTCTGTGCGACATTGGGGCGGGCACCAGTTCTTTTTGTGCTTATGTAGATGGAGCTCTTGAGTTTTCTGGATCGTTGCCGATTGGAGCTAAGCATATCACTCAAGACATTGCTTTGGGTTGTAGACTTGAGCGAGATATAGCTGAAAAACTCAAGATTCATCTTTCTGATATAGGGTTGGAAAAGATAAAACCTCTTCCTGGAGAATCAAAGAAAGATTTTGCTAAAAGAAAAGAAAAAGCTGACCTGATAAATCTCTCAGAAATCGGAGTTAATGATACCAATGATGAACTTTCAAAAAACTTTGTGATTAAGGGTATTATGTATCCTCGCATCCAAGAAATTGTGTCGCAACTAGGTGAAGCTCTTGATAAAGAGAACATTTTTTCTCAGGTTCCGGCGGGAGTTGTTTACACAGGTGGAGGGGCGCTTACAATTGATTTAGTGGAGATATCTCAGAGAGTTTTGGGATTACCGGCCAGAGTTGGTCAACCAAAACAGTTCCAAGGGTTGATCAATGACTCTCAAACCACATCATTGGCTACAAGCATAGGATTATTATCTTATGCCAAACAGCAGGGATCTGGAGAGGCGGTGAGCCATAAGTTTAGTCTTCCGACAGCAGTGAAAGATCTCCATCTTGAAAAAATTGGTTCAACCGCTGTTGGACTTATTAAAAAACTTTTGCCATAATAATTTACTTCTGAGTGTTGACTAAGTGAAATAACTGTAGTTTGGTTTAATCTTTAAGAAATCTTTTCTTACTTGGTTTTTCTGGTGATTGATGTTAGACTTTGATATATTAGTTTTTAAAAAAATACGAATTATTTTTTCGAGTGTTATCAAAATAACCTTCGATTATTCACACTATGGGATTAGTCAAACCTTCCAATACTACATTTGCCAAGATTAGAGTTTTGGGTGTCGGCGGTGGAGGCGGCAACGCAGTTAACTCTATGATTGAGTCAGAACAGATAGAAGGCGTAGAGTTTATTTCTGTTAACACCGATGCTCAGGCATTATTGACTTCAAAGTCTGAAACTAAGTTACAAATAGGAAGCAACTTTACAAGAGGTTTGGGGGCAGGAGCCGATCCAGAAGTTGGGAGGACTGCTGCTGAGGAAAGTCAAGAAAAAATCAAAGATATGCTGTTTGATAGCGATATGGTTTTTATTACTGCCGGTATGGGTGGAGGTACCGGTACCGGAGCTGCCCCGATTATTGCTCAAATAGCTAAAGAGGCAGGAGCACTGACTGTTGCCGTTGTCACCAAACCTTTTTTGTTTGAAGGAGTGAGAAGAATGCAAACAGCCGAAGAAGGTGTCGAGATTCTAAAAGATTGTGTCGATACCTTAATCGTTATTCCCAACCAAAGATTGCTTGAAGTCGTAGATAAAAAAATGACGTTAATCGATGCCTTTAGATTGGCGGATAACGTACTTGGTCAGGGAGTAAAGGGCATCTCAGACTTAATCACAGTTCCAGGAATGATTAATGTTGACTTTGCTGACGTAAAAACCATCATGCAAGACTCAGGAACAGCCCTGATGGGTATTGGCGAAGCTACCGGAACAGATAGAGCAGTAACTGCCGCCAGAATGGCAATCTCATCGCCTCTACTAGAAATTTCTGTTGAAGGAGCCAAGGGATTACTTTACAACATTACTGGTGGCTCGAGTATGACTATGACGGAAATTTCAGATGCATCGTCAATCATAGCTAACGCCGCTGATCCAGACGCTAACATAATTTTTGGAGCCAACATTAACGATGAGATGGGAGACAGATTAAAGATAAGTGTTATAGCCACAGGTTTTGATGAATCAGATTTGCCAAGCGGCTTAGCTCGCAAACCAATGTTTGGTGCTTACTCCCAATCATCGCTTAAAAAGTTTGCAGAAACCGATGAAAATGGCAACAAAATTGATCGAGCACCAAGCGATTTTACTCAACCGGTCACCAAATCACAGCGCTCATTTCAAGAGGAGAAGACTGAGCCAAAGGAAGAGCCAATGACCAGTTTTATTAAGCTTAATACTCAACCAGAGCAGAATGAAAAAATAGAGCGAAATGTATCTGAAGCCACCGAAGATGATTCGCTGAAAGACGATTTCGAGGTGCCGGCTTTCTTGAGGAATAAGTAAAGATACATTAACAACTATTTATGCATATGGGAGTCAATCCTGAAATTCGTGGCATTATGCCTCAAGATGAAGCAACCAAAGAGATCGTTTCTGAACTTAAACGGAGATTGCATCAATTATTTAGAGAAATTGGTTTTAATGGGTATGTCGATATTGATGATCAAAACCAAGCAAATAGATCTATCGTAATTGTAAAAATTCAGCCTGAAAATTCTCCAGTTGAAGTTTTAGTTTTTAAGTCTGATTCTGATATTGACCAATTTATTGAAGAAGCTCGTGCTATAATGAATGGAGTTAGAAAGTAGACGCCTGAGTTTGGTTATCACCAAATAAAGCTTAGTTAGCTGCGTCTCCAGAAGAAAGTTGACTGATGTCAATAAGTAGACTTGGTCGGGTAAGCCCGAAACAGCTGTAACGAGATGACTGACTTGTGTGTCAGTTAATGGAGGTGGTACCGCCTTTGAATAAGTTGTTGAGGGCCCTCTTAATGGTATTTCTTGTGCCATTAAGAGGGTTTTTTTTATCATAAAATATAATAAACAGCATGCCAAAACTCAAAAATTTTCGTCAGCCACCAGATCTTCCTGCTTTAGAAGAAGATATCTTAAAGTTTTGGGAAAAAGATAGCACTTTTCAGAAATCGATTGATCAGCGCGATGATGATAATGCTTACGTGTTTTATGATGGTCCTCCTTTTGCTACGGGGATGCCTCATTATGGCCATCTTCTAGCTTCAACTACTAAAGATGTGATTCCTCGATTTCAAACGATGTTGGGTAAAAAAGTGGGCCGGGTTTGGGGTTGGGACTGTCATGGATTGCCTATCGAAAATATGATCGAAGGTAAGTTGGGGCTTAAGGAAGGAAAGCAAGAAATTGAGGCCTTTGGTATTGGAAAGTTTAATCAAGCATGCAGAAGTGAGGTCTTAAGACTTGATGGTGAGTGGGAGAAGATAATTGGTCGAATAGGACGCTGGGTGGATTTTAAAAATAACTACAAAACGATGGACAAGAGCTTTATGGAATCGGTTTGGTGGGGTTTCAAACAACTTTTTGATAAAGGCTTAGTATACGAAGGCAAAAAAGTGATCTTATACTGCCCTCGTTGCGCAACTCCTTTGTCAAATTTTGAGATAGCTATGGATAATAGCTATGATGAAATTACTGAGTTATCCACAATCTATAAATATCCTCTCAAAAATCAATCAAGAACATATCTACTGGCTTGGTCAACCACTCCTTGGAACAAGCTGGCGACTCCAGCTTTGGCGGTTAATCCAAAACTGACTTATGTGAAAGTCAAACAGGCAGAAGAGTATTATTATTTAGCAAAAGATTGTTTGGCAATTCTCTCTCCAGAGCCAGAATATAAGATTCTTGAGGAAGTAAAGGGAAAGGATCTTACTAAATTTGAGTTTGAACCCCATTTTGATTTTTATCCGGAAAGATCAGCTAATGAAAAGGTTGGTGTTATCGTAGCTGACGAGTTTGTGACTGCAGAAGAAGGTACGGGTGTGGTGACTTTGGCTGCTTATGGTGAAGACGACTATCGAGTGATGACTGACAATAATGTTCAAATTGTAATTCATGTTGACGACGAGGGAAAGTTAAAGAAAGAAGTTAAACCCTGGGCTGGCATGGATATTTTAGAAGCCAATCGGCCAATCAATAAAGAGCTAGCCAGGCGCGGCTTGATCTATCGAGAAGATCAATATACTCATAGTGTGCCAGTGTGTTATCGTTGTGGCACTCGACTTTACTATGCTCCTGTTCCAGCTTGGTTTATTGATGTACAAGCTCTTAAAAAATCCTTGATCTCGCAAAACGAAAAGATTAGTTGGTATCCGGCGCATTTAAAGCATGGTAGGTTTTTGAATGGACTGGAGAATGCTCCTGATTGGAATATTTCGCGCTCTCGGTATTGGGGGACTCCGATGCCAATTTGGCGAGCTGTTAATGAGGCGGGAGAAACTGTTATGAGAGTAATTGGTTCAGTTGATGAGCTTAATAAGTGGGCGGTAAACCCTCAAGAGTTAAGTAATTTGGACGATATTCATCGAGAGAATCTAGATCATCTAGAAGTTTATGTTGATAATAATAAAACTCTCATTGGCAAAAGAGTGCCAGAGGTTTTTGATTGTTGGGTTGAGTCTGGTTCAATGCCATTTGCCTCAGTTCATTACCCTTTTGAGAATCAAAGCTTTTTTGAGAATAACTATCCAGCTCAGTTTGTGAGTGAGTATATTGCCCAAACAAGAGCGTGGTTTTACACGATGCATGTGATCTCGGTTGGAATTTTTGGTCAGCCTCCGTTTGAAAATGTGCTAACCACAGGAACTATCTTAGCTGAAGATGGTAGCAAGATGAGTAAGTCTAAAAAGAACTTTCCCGATCCAATGAAGCTGATCAATAAGTATGGGGCTGATGCTTTGAGATTATATCTGATGAGTTCGAGTGTTATGAAAGCCGAGAATCTTAGTTTTAGTGAAAAAGAAGTATCTGATTTGAGAAGAAAAGTGTTCTTAATTTGGTGGAACATGATCTCTTTTTATAAGTTGTTTGCTAGTGCCAATCATGATGTTGTGGAAACACCGATCTCTGCCGATAATATTCTTGATATCTGGTTGATAAGTCGCACTAATAGTCTTACAAAGAAAGTCACGGCTGATTTAAAAAAGTATGATGTGGTTCGCGCTAGCAGAGAACTGACTTCATTTATCAATGAACTTTCAACCTGGTACTTGCGTCTTTCGCGCGAGAGAATTAAGGGAGATGAAAACCAACAATCAAGTCATGTTTTGGGATGGGCTTTGTATCGTTTAGCTCAACTGTTTGCTCCACTGTGTCCATTCTTTAGCGAACTGGTTCATCATAATTTAGTTGATGATCAGTCATCAATTCACTTGACTGATTGGCCAAAATATGACGCAGCACTATCCAAGGATCATTTAGAAGAAGAGATGGAGATGGTGATGCAGGTGGTAGAGCTTGGACGACGAGCTCGAGCTGAAAAGGGTATCAAGTTAAGACATCCACTTCAGAGCATCTCAATTTATATTGCAAAAGATCAAGAGTCTTTATCAAGATATGATCGCCTTATTGCTAATGAATTAAACGTGAAAAAGGTTGTTTGGAAAACGGTTGAAGATGCCGATCTCAAAGTTGAATATGATCTGGAAGTATCGCCGCAGCTTGAGGCTGAAGCAAACGCCAGAGACTTGATTCGACAGATTCAAGATTTGAGAAAAGATGCCAAACTGAAAATTGACCAGCAAGCAACGATTCTTCTACCTGATTGGCCTGAAACTTGGCAAAAGATGATCGAGGAAAAAACAAACACCACTCTCAAAAAGGGTGATAAAATTAAACTCGTGATCTAGAAGCATTTATTCGCGTGCCCAGAGTCTCATGAAATGGATAATCCCAATTAGCTGCGCTTTATTTGCAGGTATCAGCATTGTGACACTCAGAAGCATAATGCCCGATCTAATGCAACGGCAACTGCTTTATTTCGTGATTGGGTTTTTTTTATTTGGATTAATTAATTTGCTTAGTTATCAGAAATTACTGAAGGTAAGTGGAGTATTGTATTTTTTCTTGATCTTTTCTTTGCTGATGCTTTTGTTAATCGGTTCAGCAACTCGTTCAACGATGCGCTGGATAGATCTGTTTGGTGGCTTTAAAGTGCAACCGTCTCAGTTTGCTCCTTTAATTATTTCTCTTTTTATAGCTAATCATTGGCAGGAGGTTGAAAATCGAGGCTGGAAAGGATTGGTGAAATTTCTCTCAATAATTATGCTTCCTGTGGGTTTGATCTTTTTACAGCCAGACTTTGGAACAAGTATGGTTTTATTTGTGAGCGTGTTATCTTTACTTATCTTTATTAAGATTTCTAAAAAGCAGCTTTTTACCCTGATAGGAGTTGGCTTACTGGTGATGATTGGGGTTTGGGGGATGCTATTTAAACCATATCAGAGAGCTAGAATAACAAGTTTCTTCATTGGCAACGAGTCTGAGGTTACTTCGAGCTATAACTCTCGACAGGCGTTGATTGCCGTTGGCTCGGGAGGTTTGTACGGTAGGGGTTTAGGAGCGGGTGTGCAATCTCATTTAAAGTTTTTACCAGAAAGACAAACTGACTTTGTTTTTGCATCGATTGCTGAAGAATGGGGGTTTGTTGGGTCATGCTTAATCATTCTTCTTTACTCTCTTCTACTTTTTATATTGCTTCATTATTTATTTGTCTGCAATGATGATTCAGTGAAGGCAGTAATCTTGATTTTAGTTATGAGTTTATTTTTGCAGATAACAATTAATATTGGAATGAATATGGGTCTTTTGCCAATTACAGGTTTAACTTTACCTTTACTCTCTTATGGAGGAAGCTCTGTTATCTCATTTTTACTTCATTTTGGAGTGGTATTTAAAATTATTAATCAACAACAACCTCGGGCAAAATTGAGAATTTGTTAAGCTCTCCTTGTTTTTTTCTTGAGTTTGTAGCATAATACTGATCTTCTTATGACAAAATACGCAATCATCAAATTAGCAGGTAAACAGTACCGGGTTCAAGAGGGAGATGAGTTTATTGTTGATAAGCTCGATGTAGCTGAAGGAGAAAAAATTAACTGTTCTGAAGTGGTTTTGTTGAAAAATGGCGACAAGGTGCTGGTTGGAACTCCTCTTGTAAAAAAAGCTTCTGTTGAACTGGAAGCCTTGACTCAACAAAAAGGAAAAAAGTTGCGAGTTGCTAAATATAAGGCAAAATCCAGATACAGAAGAGTGTATGGTCACAGGCAGCATCAAACTGTAGTCAAGGTGCTAGCAATTAATTAACCGCAGGTATTTCATGTCAATGTATGTTGCCTTACTTGGCAACACCCCCTCTCTATCAATGGCTGAATTGAAAGCAATGGTGGGTGAAGTGAGCGCTCAGCGCTCATCAACTCATAGCGCTGTTTTGCAGCTTGATTCTGACGATCAAGCGTCTCAGCTGCAAGAGATTGCTGGTGGAATTTTCAAAATATTGCGGATGCAGTTTCAACTTGATCAAGATCCAGATCGTGCAGCAGCCCAAATAGCTGATTATTTACTTACCAAAAAAGGAAAAATCATTTTCGGCATAGGAAGTTTGGATCAGGAGAAGTTGGTGGTGAGTCCTCAATCTGTTAAAAGTTTATTATCTAAGCAAGATTTTAAGTGTAGATATCTTGAGGGAGATTTGTGGGGTCTATCAGCCTCAATTTTAACTCATAAAAAAGATGTAGTTGATCTGTTGATTCTTCATCATGACCAACAGTTTTATTTACTTGAAACGGTTTCGGTACAAGATGTGGATGAATGGACCAAACGAGACAGACGCAAACCCTATAGTGATGCTAGAAAAGGAATGCTGCCTCCAAAAGTTGCCAGAATTATGACTAATTTGGCTTTAGGTTACAGCGATGAAATTCATTCAGACTCACCAGTTTTGTACGATCCTTTTTGTGGAACAGGAACTGTTTTAATGGAAGCAGCCTTGAGAGGTTGTCAAATTTTTGGATCTGATTTGGATCCAAACTCAGTGGCGGGTACTCAGCAAAACATAGACTGGTTGGCAACAGATCTAGACATTAAGATTGATTATCATCTATTTGAAAGTGACTCTGCTCATGCTTATACTTATGATTGGCCGCAAAAAGTTGATCTAATTGTGACAGAACCTTTTTTAGGAAAGCCAAACCCAGAGCCAGAAGAACTTCCCAATATTTATGAAGGCTTAGAGTCACTATATCTTGGTGCCTTCAAATCTTGGTTGAGAATATTGCACAAAGGTAGTGTGATTTGCATTGTCTTCCCTCAGGTGGTGATCTCTCATAATTCTAAAAAAATAGAGCACAATCTTCTTGGCTTGATTGACAAGTTAGAAAGATTTGGGTATACTCTCTTGGTTAAACCGATAGCTTATGCTCATGAAAAAGCAACGGTAAAAAGACAAATACTAGTTTTTAGACTTCATTCTGATTAACCCCGTAGTTCCGCTAAATGGAACGGTGAACATATCAGAATGGGGGTCTAGGGGGTTTCCCCCTAGTGTGACTCAAATAACATTATCAATTCTAGTCACAGGGGAGCAGGCTTTGATCTTGTCCTCCCGCTTGGCGGGACGGGACAAGACAAAACGCTGAGGGGCTTGCCCCTCAGAAATGAGCACATATTTAATACTATTACTAATTTGCGAATTTATTAAGCAAATAAAATACTATGGCACACGTTAAAGGATCAGGTAAAGTTAGTCAACAATCTCAACGCAAGCGCTCAGGAAAGCGACTGGGGATTAAATTATTTGGAGGTCAAGAAGTTAAGGTTGGCCAAATTATTCTTCGTCAACGAGGCATGCTCTATAAAGCTGCTCAAGGAGTTGGGGTTGGCTCAGATCATACTCTGTTTGCAATGCGCGATGGAGTAGTTAAATTCGGGAAAAAACACGATAAAACAACCGTGAGCGTTGTTGCTAAGTAATTCGCTCTTTTTATATCCTACCTTCTCAATCACTTACCTTTTCACGATCCCATTTCACAGATGGGTTTTTTTGTGTATACTGATTCTAGTCAAGGTAAAGATTAGTTATTAAATAAAATAAGGATCATTAATGCCCTCATCGCAATCTAATTATAAGCAGCAGTTAATGACTTTACCCGTCAACTCTCTTGAAACAAACCCCTTTCAGCCAAGAGAGACGATTCAATCTGAAGAGATCGTTGAGTTATCAAACTCAATTAAAACTCATGGTGTGATTGAGCCATTAGTTGTTGCCAAAACTCCGGCTGGTTATCAAATTATTGCTGGAGAAAGAAGGTGGCGAGCGGCCAAAATGGCCGGTCTTGAAGAAGTTCCGGCATCGGTTATTGTGACAACTCCTCGTCAGATGCTTGAGCTGGCTCTAGTTGAAAATGTTCAACGACAGGACTTGCATGCAATAGAGCGAGCAAAAGGTTTTCAGCAGTTAATTCGAGAATTTGATCTGTCGGTTAAGGAGATTGCAGAGAGAGTGGGAAAATCTCAATCATATGTAAGTAATAGTTTGCGATTGTTGGGATTGCCAGATTTAGTGAAGGATGGAGTTATTGAAGGAGAGATTTCGGAAGGACATGCTCGAGCTCTTGCCAGTTTAGAAGATGAAAGGGCTCAAATCCAAACTTATAAAGAAATTGTTGAAAAACACGCATCGGTGCGAGGTGCTGAAGAACTGGTGAGAAAAAAGAAAGAAAAAGTTGATGATTTGCCTGACTACTTAAAGAGACCTTCGTCTCAAAAAAAGACCAAAAAAATAAAGCTATTGCTCACGACGCTCAAAAAACACTGCAAGAATCCTGTTTCAATCACTCTGCGACAATCAAGTATGCAATCAAGACTGTCAATTACTCTTAAAGGTACTGAAAGACAGATCGAGAAAGACTTAAATTTGATCCTTGATCGTTTAAATAAATAATTGGGGATTGTTTGAGGGCTAAAGTTTGAGCAGGACTTTTTCGGCGACATCATACCAAATT
>CAYXBZ010000003.1:0-10863 GCA_964463605.1 uncultured Pseudomonadales bacterium
TCTGAGGGGTTTCACCCCTCAGCGTTTTGTCTTGCTTTGCAAGATCAAAGCCTGCTCCCCTGTCGCTTACGGGGTATTAGACCCCGAAGCTCCACTATGGGGAATCCCCCTAGGCCCCCATTCTAATATATTCTCCGTAGCAAGCTACGGGGTATAATCAGAATTAACAAGTTGCATTCTTTTTGCAGTATACACCCAGATTGAATCTGAAAAAATCAAGCTTTAATTCTTGAGAGGTTTCAAATTCCTTCAATCTAATTGTTATTTCAAAAAAAATCAAATAAACTGATAATTATGATAAATCAAAATACTGCCTCTCCTCAACCTTTACAAACTACTCAATCTTCTCAAGAAAACCCAGCACCATCCAATACATCGCAAACAATCACAACGTCTCCAGATTCTCTGCAAACATCTCGTGCAAAACCACCAAAAAAGAAAATTAAATTACCTTTAGTTATTGCCGTCATTCTTTTGTTAGTAGTAGTTGGTGGAGCAGCTGCTCATTACATGGGGTTTCTTCCTCTTGATCAACTTAAGCAGTTTATTATTACCGATGAATCGACGACTACCGCCCAAGATTCATCAAGCAAAGACCTCAATGCAGAAACTGCAATAACCTCTAGCTTTGCAGAGGAGTCTCTCTTCTCGGGCAAACTGCAGAAATTAGCAGAAGATTTACAGATCTTCAAAGATCCAGAGTTTCCCGAGAATTATGAAGATGGCCTTCAGGCTGTTTACTACTCAGCCGGAGTTTTTAACTCTTCTCCTTTAGAGGGCTACACGCGAATTATTGCCATCAGAGAACCAGAGGGACCAGCAGGCATCATCGCCTATACTTTAGCTACTCAAGATTTTGAGAACTACATTCTTCACGATCCAGAAAATTTAACTGGAACACTACCTGAGGATGATTGGCAAAATCCCTATCAGTATTTAGATAAGAATAAAATTGTTGATACACAAACCTTCGCTACTCATCACACTCAAGTGATTGAGCTGGATGATACTTTTGCGCTACATCTCAAAGATTATCTAACCCAATATGAAATAACCAGCCAAAGCACTGAAGGCTATGATCTGTACTCTCCAACATTAGTAACTTCATTAACAAGTTATGAACCTCTGCCTTCAGATTATTCAGATCTTATATTATTCTCTAAACCTTATGAGGTTGTAGACAATAATGAACCCGGAATTCCTGAAGTTTATCTTATTGAGCAGCAAACAAAAAACGAGTATTTCGTGGGAGATACGAGCGTGGTGGTTATTGACTCAACTGGCTTGCCAATGCTTTACTCACTCACAACCAAGCCTGCCATAGAACAATACAATCAGCGAAAAATCGCCTATGACCGCGAACATCAAGATTATCAACAACTTCTAAGAAAATTTGAGGCAGGAGAAATTGAAGAGTATCCACTCTTTCCTGACTATGTTGAAAAACCCTCGTTAGGCTTTAGTCGCAGCAGTATTCAAACGTCAATGAGCTTGCAGTTTTATAATAATTATCACGCAGCCATCCCCGGGGCTTGTGGCATCGATCTTGATACACCCATCATTGAGATTAATGAATCTCAGCTAGAGAAGATTGGGTCAGCACACGGTTTGCCATTGTATCGGCTGATCGATCGCGATCATGATCTTAATAAGTTGGCTTACTCAAATAAACTGAATCAATATCTTGAGGCTAGCGAGCATGGTTATGACACCTTTGCTGACATGCACGATGGAGCCAGCATTCCTACTTATGATGAGTACCTCGCTAAGAACCCTCTCTTGATCATGAAGGATTATTGGAATCGTTGGACCGTAGTTGGAGAGTACGACATACTCTTGATTGGTGGCTGCGGTAAGCCTGTTGTCTATCTATATCCAACAGAGCCCACTCAGGTGGAAGTCAAGCTGCTCAAGCCTGTCCAGTTTACCGCTGATCTGCCTCGCTACCATCAAGGTTGGCAAGTGCTGGCTCAACCTGACGGGACTTTGACTGACCTTCAACCGGATCTTACCGACTGCAGTGCCATTAATAGTGCTAAACCTGGATTAGAGTATGCCCGTGAAGCTTGCGAGGCTAATAGTTATCCTTACTTATACTGGGCCGGCAATGTAGTAGACAGCCGCTATCCACAAACTGATGGGGGCTGGGTGGTAAGTCGAGCTGAACTAGATAATTTCTTGAGAGGAAAGCTTGATGAAATGGGCTTGAATCCAAGTGAAAAGTTTGAGTTTATCAGTTACTGGCTGCCACAAATGTTGGCAAAAGAGGCTAACTTTTACAGAGTTAGTTTCTTGCAAACACATCAGCTCAATCAATTTATGCCGATGGCAGTCACTCCAAAGCCAGACACAGTCTTTAGAATCTTTCTTGACTGGGAAACTCTCAGCAGCAAACCAGAGCAACTACCAAAGCCGCAACAATTACAACGCCTGGAAAGAAATGGCTTCACTTTAGTAGAGTGGGGTGGGTTGAAGTGGTAGAAAAGTTGCTATAAGTAGTTTGATCAACCAAAAACGATCAGCACTATCTACTATTAGAGTGATAACCGTGCTGGCTGGCTGCAGAGTGGTGATTTATAGAGACTGTCGCCAAATAAACGCAGCGATATTAGTTCCACCCTCAACTAAGTTGATAGCTTTTTTTAACTCATACTGACTTAGAGTTTCATCAAGAGGCTCTCTGTCCGGAATTTCCCCGGTATGGTATTTTTGCAAAGCAGGTAGAGCACGCCCATCACCAAATTGACCCAATGACCAAACAGCTCGATTGCGGGCTTTATATCCTCGGCTTTCATCTTCAAGCAAGGCTATTAAAGCCTCCACACAATCACCCGCATACTCACCTTGAGCATCATCACAAAGAGAGCGTGTTTCATGTCCAATCCAGACACCAAGCACAATATAAAATAGTATTGATAAACTAAGCCCGATGGCAAAAAGATACAAGATTGTTTGTTTAATTTTCTCGATGTTCATCGCAACCTCCCTACTTGATAAATAAAGATATCGTCAACAGAAACTTGAAAATAATGGGCGAGTTTAAAGGCTAGATCTAAAGATGGCAGATACTTATTGCTTTCAATTGCAATAATGGTTTGGCGAGTAACTCCAACCTTATCGGCTAATTGTTCCTGGGTTAAGTTGTTAGCTGCTCGATAGACTTTGAGTTTATTCTTTACCATGTTTATCCCCTCCATATCGATGATTAAAGTAATAATGTGAAGCAGTGTAAATTGCAATTAAAAGCACGCTTAAATAGGCGAGAATCACGCCGACTGCTTCAGCAAACAGCCAATCACCCTTAGCAAAAACAGAAAAACCGCCTTTGGCCGGTAGCAGTAATAAGATAGCTCCTAAGCCAATAGTCGGAGCAAAGATGGCATAAGCCAATCTAGCTGATTTTTCCTGAATAGATATCTCACGCTCGTCTGAGATTACATCATTAGACGATCTAGCAAGACCCATAAACAACATGCCTATCACAATCGACACTACGGCCAGAGTCAGATTGTCTTGACTAACAGCCAGCACAAAAATCAAGGCCAAAAATATAGAAATAAAAAGTTTGAGATGTTTATAAGTTTTTCTGTTCATATCAGTTAATGTAATATATATTTTACATATTGTCAAGCATGCTTTACATTTGAGGTTGAAGGCTTATGCTCTTGATTACACAACCTGAATCACTGGCGACTTTAATGATTTTGGGTAAGAAGTATCAGTGGACTCTGAAACTTACTGGGGAGAGACATAGTAATCAACCATGATTAACTCTCCAAATTGAGTTGTTTCTAGAAGATTTTCAACAGCTGGTTGTCTATGATAAAACAAGTTTTGTGATTCACGCGTTGCAGGAGCATCAGCGGTTCGTCTTTTAAACCAATAGTTATATGAACCAGGCTCATAGACAATAAAGTGTACTTGAGAATAGTTGTGAGTTTCTTCCAATAAACCCTCGGTAGGATGCCCCACCTGCGAATCACCAATAAACACCGGAGTATATTCATATTTTTCTTGACCGTACCAAGTATAAAGATAGCCATATTTCATGTTTATTCCATAAGGTTCGGCAACAATATCTATCGAAAATGGTTCTCCATCAGCTCGTTCATAAGTGTATCTAATCGCCTCGAGCTCCTCTAGATTAGTAGCTTTCCAAACACAAGCAAGTGTTTCTCTAGAAATTTTATCTTGCTGCAATCGGGCAATATTGCTTGTGATAAAAAAAGTTAATAACAGCAGAGTGATGATTCTTTTATTACTTACGGATAGATATTTTCCCGCAAGATAAAAAGTTTGCGAAAAAACAAACACGACCAATATGTAAAAAATGCTTTCATATCCGGTTAAAATGTATGAAGCAGCTCCATTGCTGGCAATTTGACCACCAATTGGAGGTAATAACAGCAATCCAAGCCAGAGCCATCGCCTGTCATTCCTCAACCGATACACTATCAAACCAGTAATCAAGATCATGAGCATTGTGATAGTTGAGTACTGAGGGATCAAAAAAGCAGTCAGGCTGTTGAAATACCAGATTAAAACCGATTGTAAACTCTGAATCGAAAATCCTGATCCATTAACCCAATGCAGTGAATCTTCAAGAGCAAATAAACCTCGACTATACGCCAAAAATTCTACAATAATCATCGATGAAGTGGCAATCACTAACCCCAACAAACTTAGTGCAAAATGCAGCAAAGTCTTGCGAATATTTGAGCGTTTAAGTATAAGCACACCAAATACTATGACATATGGTAAAAACCACTGAATATTTGAAAATCCTGATTGCACTAGTAGCCCTAAGAATATCCCCGTCAGAAAACTATTTTTACTATTAGTGTTTTCAAAAATCTGATAGAGATATAGGCAATAAGCCGGCAACAATACAATCGATAGCTGTAAGTTCCAAAATGAGGCACTAGTTTCAATACTGCTCATAGAAAAACTCATCATACCGATAACTACAAAAGCTAGTGTCTCATTCTTAAGCAACTTTTTGGCCAAATAATAAGTGGGAATTAGCCCAACCGTACTTAACAAAGATAAAGCTACACTTACAAATAATGGATTTCCACCACCCAGAGCATAAAGTGGAGCAATTACATAATAGTAAAGCACTCCATGAAAAACAGCCCCTCGACCACTTACAACAGGTCCAAAAAGTTTTAGTTCACCTTGAAGAATTTGATTAGCTACAATCGCATCTCGAGATTGATCGGTATAAAAACATAACTCGGTACTGCTGTACCAATAACGAAGAGATAAGCTAATGGTAAAAATAATCAACCACCACACAATTGGTTTATGAAAAAAGATAGTTGCTTTTTGTTTAACTTGGCTTATTAACATAGCAATCGTTCTTAATTTGAGTTAAATTACGACTTAATCTTAATTGAATTATAATCTGAATTAATGAAAAAAATCTCTGTTAGAGCACATCCCAACTCATCACAAACTAAAGTAGAAGTAGATGTTAACAACACTTACCACGTTTTTGTACAAGAATCAGCTGATAAGAACCAAGCTAATTTGGCTATAATTAAATTATTGGCTAATCACCTAGGTATCAAAAGAAATCAAATTTTCTTAAAATCTGGAACAACAGAAAAAAACAAGATTTTTATAGTCATAACTTGATCTGAAAGTATTTTGTAACAGAATGTGATAAAAAAACAGACTAAAAGACACACACCGATCTTTGGAATCTTATTCGCTAATTATTTATCGGTTTTAAAAACGAGCTGATATTTCTTCAACCAGTAGCAACGACACCCGCTCCAACATTAAGTTAGTTTAGTTATCAAATCGATTCACCTCCACCACGGCACGGCTGATAATATTTTTCCCACGAACTTAAGAGAATTGAAACAAGCCCTAGCAGAAGCCAATAAGACAATTGAGCTCTATGAATATCCTGGTGGAGATCACAATCTCGGTGGTCAGGATTTTACTCCAGCCATGCAAAGAACTGTTGAGTTTTTTCAGAGATATCTCAACTCTTAACTAGCTTTGCTTAGATAACAAAAATCCATTAAGCATCACTTGACTTACCTCAGCTTTCTGGCAACAAAGATCACGACCACTGCACCGATCACAGCTACACCCATACTATACAGGTCAAATCCGGTGACACCTGGCTTGCCTGCCAGACTCATGAGAAAACCACCAACGACAGCGCCGATGATTCCCATTACAATATCAGAAACAGCTCCCTGTCTGGAACTGGTACCCATAAACATTGAGGCCAACCAGCCTGCAATTGCTCCAAAAATTATCCAAAGTATAATTCCCATAAATTTTCTCCTTTTTTTTATCGCAGATGCTTTTATTCATCTGCATTAGTTAATGCAATTATTCCTGCTGCTGTTCACCCGATGAGATGCGAATTAGCTTCACAATTCCCCAAACCAACAGTGCGTAAACAAGAATGGCCATGACTGTCGCTGGCTCAAAAACCGCAGCGGTTTCTATTCCTTCTGCCACACCTCTTTGAAAGATTCCTTCAAAAGGCATGATAAATATACTCGAAATAGAGTAGATTATCCTGACAAATATACTTGCGGTGCCTGCTCCTAAAATTTTGAGCACAAGACGAAAGAGTAAAAGTAACTCCAGTGCACCCAATAAATAATAAACAATGTACTCAGTTTTCTGAGTACCTGTCGCCTTAACCTGAACCTGCTCTACATACTCCGTCATAGATCCTTCCTTTCTGAAATTAATAAGCTGTAAAAATCGTGCTACATCCCGAACTTCATTTCTCTTAAGACTAAGGTTTATGAATAACCGTTTTTTCTGGTAAATAACCAATTAAAGCTTTTTCAACTAACTGTGAAAGTGTTAATTCTTCCACAATGGCTTGCGCTTTGGTTTGTTTGAGGATAGTAGGGTCGAGAAAAACCGTGGCCCGTTGATTTTTTGTTGAAGTAGTTGAACTGATTGATTTATTTGTCATACTTCAATAGTACAACTATATTAAGTGGTTGTATATAGGCAAAATATATTGACCGTATCTCTAAACAAAATCATATCCTATAGTACTTTCTTCCTGATTGTGTTATGATGTTGTCATCTTAAATAGATAGTCGAAGCCTAAGTTAGCAAAGATGTTAACGGGTGTTTAACAGTCTTTGCTAAACATTTCCTCCATCAAGTTTCTTGTCTTTCACTTTTTTTATTAAGACATATTAATATTTGAGTCTCTGTCCTACAGACAGCACTCAAGATGACTTGGTATTTGATCTCACTACAGATCGTCATCAGAATAAATTTTAGAAGGAAAATTATGTATCGTTCAAGAAAAAATCATCAGGGTAGTAATCATAGACGCTCGCGCTCTGGGCCAAGAAAGATCAAATCTTTTGATCCCTCAAGCTTAGTTAAACAAGCTGTTATAGCTCCGTCAAACATCAAAAAATATATCATTCAGCATAAATTTACAGATTTTAATCTGAACCATAAGTTGGAGCAAAATATTTTAGCTTGTGGCTTTCAACAGCCTACTCCAATTCAGGACCAGGTAATTCCTCTAGTTATGGAAGGCAAAGACGTGGTGGGTCGCGCCAACACCGGCACCGGTAAAACAGGGGCTTTTTTAATTCCCTTAATCAACAACTTGCTTCATGATAGTTCAAGAAAAGTGCTGATCATGACTCCCACTAGGGAGCTAGCGGTTCAGATTGAAGACGAGTTTAGAACTTTTGCCAGAGGTTTAAGACTTTACTCTACTTTGTGCATTGGCGGAACTTCCATCAATTCTCAAATAAAAAACTTAAGACGCACTCCTCACTTCGTAATCGGCACACCAGGCAGATTAATCGACTTGAGCAAGCGCAGCAAAATTAACTTTCATGAATTTGCTGTGATCGTATTAGACGAAGCTGACCGCATGCTAGATATGGGTTTTATCAACGACATGAAGTTTGTCATTCAGCAGCTGCCTAGCCAAAGACAAACGCTATTTTTCTCTGCCACATTACCGGAAACATTAGATCACATTATTCATCAATTCGCTACAAACCCTGTTAGAGTTGAAATTCAAAGCCAAAAAGCGGGCAGTAATGTAGATCAAGCAATAGTTCGAGTTAATGGAGGCTCAAAGGTACAAATGCTCCAAGATTTGCTTAAACAGCAAGGGTTTGACAAGGTTTTAGTTTTTGGTCGCACCAAACATGGCTTGAACAAGTTGCTGGCTAAGCTAAGCCAAAGCGGCATTAGAGCCACCGCCATTCATGGCAACAAATCACAGAATCAGCGACTCAGAGCTTTAGAACAGTTCTCTAATAATCGAGTTCAGGTTCTATTGGCAACAGATGTCGCCTCCAGAGGTCTAGACATTCATGATGTGACTCATGTCATTAACTACGACTTACCAGAGAGCTATGAAGCCTACATTCACCGCATTGGAAGAACCGGCAGAGCCGGAAAGACCGGAAAAGCGCTGAGTTTTGTGGAGTAGATTCGAGGCCACTAAACCCCGATCAATTCTTTAGCTGCTTGGATAAATATACTGTCTCTGGGCACAATGTAAAACTTACCTTCCAAACCTATTGCCTTATTGCTTGATATCAACTTAACCATCTTTTGATAGAGCAACCATAACTGCTAAAATCCTTTGGATAATTCCTCGTCTATAAAATTAGCTTCATCTTTTTGACCTTTTACTTTGACCTAATAGCAGTAGGAAATTTGTTCAATTTGGTACATCTTTCGATGTTCAGTGATCTTACTAACTTCACCTATCACATCAACCTCACAGCCAATTTCTTCTAAACACTCGCGTTGTAGGGCTGATAAAGGAGTTTCGCTCTCATCAATACCCCCCTGGTGATTTGTAGTATTTTTGTTTGCTAACGTGAAGTAAGGCAATATGATTATTGCTGTCAAAAACAACTGCTCATGAGGCTTCTCTGACTGTGTAGGAGGTAGCATCTTCATCTGTGACGTTTTGTGGATTGATTGTTGATAGGAGTTTCATATGTTAATTCTGAAAAAAATTCCCCAAGGTTTCTTTGAGTATAAATAGAGCACAAAAAAATTAAAACTGAGTGATTAAAAAATGGTTGATATCCAATTACCTACAAAATGAGTTATGACAACAACAGCCAAACCTATAGCTAAATGCTCTGCTACCACCTTCCACGATTTCTCTTGTTGTTGTCTGGCAATAATAAAACTATAAACAGCTAAAATAGAAAGTCCCCAAAGAACACTTATTAAAATTGCTTGAGAAAGATCAAAAACTAAAACAGGAGCAATAAAGCTTAAGGCGAAAACTAATTTCGACACAAAAGTGGCTAAGGTTGCTTCCCAGATTTCTTTGACGGAGTTTTTATTTTGAGATTCTTGAGAAATATGAATACCCAAGGCATCAGAGAAAGAATCGGCAATGGCAATCGTTAAAATACCGCCTATAACAGCTAGTCTTGAGTTAGTTCCTGAATGTAGACCAACCATCAATCCGAGAGTAGTAATTACTCCAGATGAAAGACCAAAACCAAAACCAGTTTTGAAGGAATGCCTCATTTCTTTGATTATAAATAAAAATAGTTATTCAACAATACTCTTTTTCCAATTATCAATTAATTCTAGTGACTCTTGTTCAAAATCAGGTAAATAAACCAATTCAATCTGACGGGTGTTATTTTTATTGATCTCTTCAATTTTATTGTTTCCTTCATAATATTTTTTTGCAATCATTTCATCGGTCTTTCTACATCCGTACACAATTCTTGAAACTCCGGCCCAATTGGCAACAGAGAAACACATCATGCAAGGTTGAAGAGAAGCGTAGAGGGTAGAACCACTCAGATCGATTGTTTTAAGTCGCTGGCAAGCTTGTCTAATAGTAGCCGTTTCAGCGTGACTGGTAGGATCATTAAGCTTAAATCCCAAACTAACCCCCTTGGCTATGATCTCATTATCTTTAACTAGTATAACGCCTGCAGGAAACCCGCCTTGCTCAACTGATTTTTTTGCTTGCTGGACAGCTAACTGTAAAAAGTCTTGATCTGTCATGATTATGATTATAATATAACTCAGACACTATGAAAATCAACCTTTTTACCAACAATCAATTCAAGATTGAGACAGCCAAACTAGCCTTTACCCCTTTTAAGATTGAGGTTTTTCCTATTACATTAGAGATACCTGAAATTCAAGCAGATAATAACCTGAGTATCGCTCGCCACTCTGCACTTGCTGCAGCAAAGTTGATAAATGAACCAGTGGCGCGAGAGGACCACGGCTTTTATCTTAATGCTTTTCCTGGTTGGCCAGGACAGTACATGGCTCACACAGAGCAAAAGATTCCAGCAAAAGATATCTTAAATCTTCTTAATGAAAAAGACAGAACTGGATATTTTGAAATGGCTTTAGCTTACGCCTCGCCGAATGGTGAGATCAGTCAGTTTTCTTTTCAACTGCCGTGCACAATTGCTCGCGAAATTCACTCGGGCAGCAAAGATTTTGGCTGGGACTCAATTATTTGCTTGAAAGATGAGACTAGAACACTTAGCGACTATCCCCAAGAAGAAAGAGTTCACTTTTTTACTCAAAACTATGTTGAACTGGCAAAAGAGATTACTAAAGGTGAGATTGAAGCTTAGAAAAGCTATTACTGGCTAGTTGAAGTATCCGCTCCAACAGCAATAATATCAATAAATGAAGCAATTTAAATAAAGTTTATCCCAAGCTTTTTATCTAACTAAATCCATCCATTCAACAAATATACCGCTCAGTAAGCAGTAGCAATTCGAAAGGTAACAGCGACGGTTACCCTCCAGGGCAAATATTTTCACAAGGCACGCCGTCGTTATCACCATCTCTTCTCGTGCACCCACACACTTCAAGCTGATAATA
>CAYXBZ010000003.1:10873-40378 GCA_964463605.1 uncultured Pseudomonadales bacterium
CGCCACAAGTTTTTGAACAATTGCAAGTATAAGAATCATTTATCAAAGGTTTGCTTGTCTCCTGTGTTTCAGTACTGGCGTCGTTTTGTACATTATCCATAGGTGGCAAGGTGAGCTGCTTAGTTGGAACAAGCGTTGGTTCACGATGAGGGATAGAAGTTGGCAAAGTAGACGGCTTTAATGTAGGCTTTGGAGGTGGTGTAGCCATAGGTTCTATGCATGCTTCTGGATTCCATAAACCCAGCTCCTGTTCTTTGGCTTTCTCCTGGGCCTTATCATATAGTCCGATATATTGATGAGGAGAGCTTCCATAAGGAGTGGATTCTGCATAGCCTAGCTTAATCATTTCAAGTCCAACGTCAGTCTCATCTTCTAAATATACAAAGCGAAGTAAGCGACCATATTGATCCCTCTCATTTTGTGTTTCATCAATTTCTAGACTCACATTTTTACCTAAGACAAGTTTTTCCATTTTTTTGCTAGCTTCTTCACCCAGGCATTCAACTGTTTTCCTGGGATCAACTGTTTCTGGAGTGTTCATATTAACTAGGCGCACAGTTTCCTGTTTATCGTCAAGGGAAACCTTAATTGTATCTCCATCGATCACATCGGTTACTTGATAAAATACTATTTTTGATTCGGATGTCTCTGTATCAACTTCACTCTCAATAAAAGTGTTGTTCCCGGCAACTTGGGATGGTTTTTCTTGTATTTCGGGCGTTGATTCTGAAGGAGTTATAAAAAAACCAAATAAGGTAAGAAAAAAGATGCTTAAACCAATTTTGAGCAGCACTATTTTGTTTTTTTCCAGAGAACTAGACAGATATTCACTAATAGCAGGAGAAAAAAGGGAGCCAAAAGCGATAAGAGAGACGCCGGCGATCAAGTCACCAGAAATTATCCCAGCCAAACCAGCTAAACCAATGATAGTAGTAGCTAACCAGCCAGCGATCAAGGATACTTTGCTTAAAGCTTGTTTACGATTAAGCATAATCAGAGTAAAGCCTAACTCTCAATTATAATTGTTGGTCCGTTTTTAAGCCACAGTTCTACGAGCTGTCGTTCTTGAAAGTTTATTTGTTTTGGCATATCCAAACTATTTTAACTGTTCGGATTCGTTTTAGAACTTACATCTTTTATCTTTAAACGAGGAGTGAGCATAGTCAGATTCTATCTAACCTTAAAAGTAATGCAACGAGCAGGCGTGAGTATTCAGACGCAGACACAGGTTTAGTGTGTTTTTGTGTTAGGGAGGAATTTTATATTCCTATAGTGAACTATCTTCAAATTAGTTTTTTTCACTTTAGAAAAAGAATCACACATAATATGATTTAGTCATCCCAATTTCAGGCACTTTTTCTCAATTGACTCCAACAAGACACCGCCCCGAACCTTAAATCTGTTTCCAACAGATTTATCATGACTTAATTCAAAATATTTATCATGTATTGATATAATATGATCATGTTTGAAAGATTTATCATAGGGTTGGTGGGACCTTCAGGCGTTGGTAAAGGGTATGCCAAGGAAGCTTTAAAAAGGAATTTACCAAAAATAAGAGAGCCTGTTGTAGTAACTACTAGGCCTCAAAGAAAGACTGATGGCCCAGATAGAAAAGCGGGTGTTGCTATTGAGACTTTTCAGAAACAAACACAGGCTGGTGAGATTAAATTTGCTCATCAACCTTTTGGACCAGATGGTGATTGGTATGGCTTTGATCAGCAAAGCCTAACTCATAAGGATGGCGAGTTAATCTTGACTGAAGTACACCCAGAGAATGTCGAACCATTTAGAGAAGAGTTCCCTGAAGGATTGCTGTTAATTGCTTTGGTAGCAAGTCAAGATTACCTAGAATCAAATTTACGATCAAGAGGTAGTGAAGATGAGGAGAGCCTTAAATTAAGACTAGTTACAGCTCGCAGAGAAACTGATCAAATTGTCTATCTACAATCCAAAGGACAAGTTGACTTAGTGGTAGAAGTTAATCAAAACAATCGAGGTGGCCTGGATGATCTTATAACTATCGTTACTCTTACTTTATTACAAATGTAAAGCAAAAAATTATGTCAAAAGAAGAATATAGAATTTCCCCCACCCTAATTGAACAAGATCCCAAAAAAAGATTGGAAGTAGATCTGTTTGGCACAAAATTACCAAGTCCTTTAATCTTAGGCTCTGGTACTTTAGTCGAAAAACAAGAGCAAATGGATCCATATCTATTAGCTGGGGCTGGAGCTGTTGTTCCAAGAACTACTAGAAAGGTTATGACGCGCCAAGTCCACCCATCACCACATTTATATCAAACTGGACATAGGGGTAAGGAAATGATGCTAAATGCTGAGTGGACTGGCGCTGATATTGAATATTGGCGCCCAAATCTAGAAAGATTAGCAGAAACGAAACAGGTAATCATGTCCATTTCTGGTAGAGATATACCAGGCTGCATCGAAGTTTGCAAAACTTTAGATCAATATCATTGGCCTTATTTAGAGATTAATGTTGGCTGTGCTCACAGTAATAGTCATCATGGATTTATTACTAGAAATGGTGATCATATTAGAAAATTAGTTGATTCAATCAAATCTGCAGGAGTGCAAACACCTATCGCAATTAAACTAGGCCACTCTGATCTAATAGTACCCTTAGCCGAAATTGCAAAAGAGGCGGGTGCTGATGCCATTGTGGCAATAAATACCTATGGCCCTTTATTTGATTTTGATATAGGTCAAGGTGGCGTTGCTAATCCAGTTTTAGGTATAGGCGGCGCTAAAGGTGGCATGTCTGGGAAACCTTTATTTAATATTGCCTTAACTGATATTGCAGAAATAAGCTATCAAGTAGGTATACCTGCAATTGGTTGCGGCGGTGTTTCTACAGCAGAAGATGTAATAAAAATGATGATGGCAGGAGCAGCAGCAGTGCAAATATATACAGCTGCTCATGTTAGAGGAATAAATGCTCCTCAATTTTTTACTCAACTAAATGGAAATTTAATAGCATATATGGACAAAAAGGGTATAGAAACAGCCTCTCTGACAAATGGAAAGGCACTGAGCCTTTTAAGTCAAGAAACCAACCTAGATCCATTAATACCAGAATTTCATAGTGAAAATTGTACGGGTTGTCAAAAGTGTATGAGTATTTGTTTACCAAGAGCTTTGACCGGAGCAAAAACCAAAAACGTAGTTATCGAGGAAAGTAAATGTATTGGGTGCGGACATTGTACTAGTGTTTGCCCAACTCAAGCTTTAACAATGAAAGAGAGAAATTAGGTTCTGACCCTTCTTACATTACTTTGTTCTAATTCATAAGCTCTTCTCCCATGAATAAGGGTTAAAAAAGCCACCGCAACAATAGGTTCACACTGAGTACAATAAATAATTGCTCCTAATTCTAGCTCTTCACTTATCTGACCCGTGTAATCTCTTCCTATCTCATCCTCATAACATTTAATCAATCTACCACCACCAATTTTACGATACCGCCAAAGTTTATGACCTTTATCACAATAAACCGTTAAAGATTTTACTTTTTCTTTGTTTCCCATAAGATAAAAATCTTACAAGCTGTGATAACCTCTACTCAATAATATAAGTCTTTCTCACCATTTAAGTATCGTCTTGCCAGTAGCGATATTTTGAAATGATAGTTATCCCAATTATAAGGAAAACTATCATGATTAACCTTTACCTCAAAGTTTTCACCTTCATTATTTAACCCACAAGCAAGAAACTCTTTTTTATCTAAATGGAGTTTGATTAAATCGTCAACCGGACAAGATACAATTGCGCTTACTTCATTTATTTCAAGCTGATAAGTCTCTAGAGATGAGTTGTCAGTTACAAAGAAGATATCAACCACATTGTGATGAAGTGAGCCATGAACATCGGGGCCAACATGAAGCTTTCTTCCTAGATAAACTATTTCATCTTTTTTGTATTGCTTTCCCAGTTCCTCATCAACCTCTCGCAACCCATCGAATATTGTCTCTCCCGCCATATAATGACCTCCAGCTGTCACGTCTAGTTTATTTGGCGCCCAAGTTGACCGAGAACTTCTCTGCTGATATATCACTGAAGGAGTTGGTTTATCCTGGAGAATCCAAAGGTTAAAGGTGCCAATCCAATCCCCATGAGCAATCGCTTGGCTTCGAGATTTAACAACTCCACTTTTTTCAAAGGTTGGAGGTACAAGAATATCTACATTTTCCATGAGGTAATTATACCAAAGGTATGAGTATCAAGCTTGAGTTTAGAAAAGGCTCCCCGGGTAGGATTCGAACCTACAACCTTGAAGTTAACAGCTTCCTGCTCAGCCATTGAGCTACCGGGGATTAATCTTCACTTGTTAATATATCTTTTCTCATGAAAAGATGTGCCAGAAGAAGGATTCAATCCCGCCAAGGCGGGACTTACGCCAGCAGTTTTATCCCGCTAAGCGGGACCCTCATTGACCGCTATCCGACACAATTACTTATTATATAACCTTGTGCCAGGAGAAGGATTCGAACCTACGTAGGCTTACGCCAGCAGTTTTACAGACTGCCCTCGTTGACCACTTGAGTATCCTGGCTAAAATTGTTAAGGTGTTTTATCCCGCCAAGGCGGGACCCTCGTTACCCCCGCTCAGCGGGGAGTGTCCTGGCAATTTCTCTTCTATTTTTAAACACACCTAGACATTGAATTTTACCAATTCTTCAGTCAAGTTTCAAAACAAAAATCTCAAAGAAATAATTACTCCAAAAAGTCCTGTAGTTTTTTGCGCCTGGAAGGATGCTTAAGTTTCCGCAAAGCCTTGGCTTCAATCTGGCGAATCCTCTCTCTGGTTACCCCAAACTTGCGCCCCACTTCTTCTAAAGTCATCATCTTGTTGCCGCTTAAGCCAAACCTCATCTTTAACACTCTAGCTTCGCGATCAGATAAAGCCTGTAAGACCTCCTCGATGTTCTCGCGCAGCATGTCTCGGCTGGTTGTGTCGTAGGGAGATTCTTGCTTTTCGTCAGGAATAAAGTCGCCTAACACACTGTCATCATCACTATCGCCCACTGGAGTCTCCAGCGAGGTCGTGTTTTGAGCAATCTTCAGAATTTCGCGAACCTTGGCTGGGTCCATCTCCATGCGCTCGCCGATCTCCTCCGGAGTCGGCTCGCGCCCCATCTCCTGCATTAGCTTGCGCGAAGTGCGCATCAACTTGTTGATCGTCTCGACCATGTGTACTGGAATACGAATGGTTCGAGCCTGATCAGCAATCGAACGAGTAATCGCCTGGCGAATCCACCAGGTAGCATAAGTTGAAAACTTGAAACCCTTGGTCCAATCGTACTTTTCAACGGCACGAATTAAACCCTTGTTTCCCTCTTGAATTAAGTCTAAAAATGTTAAGCCACGACCAATATATTTTTTGGCAATCGACACCACTAACCTCAGGTTGGCATCTGCTAAATCTTTTTTAGCTTTAAGACTGCCAGCCTCAACTTCCTGAGCCAATCTAATCTCTTCCTCTCGAGTAAGCAAAGGAATACGACCGATCTCCTTGAGATACATTCGCACCGGATCAGAAACGTTCTTTTTGCCTAAATTAACAATGTCTTCCAACTCTCCCTCAAGATCAGAGTCTGCTTCGTCCCTCTCATCAATCGACATGAAAACATTAACATCTTCCCCCAAAACTTCATCAAAAAACTCGTCCACAGCCTCCAGATATTTCTCTGGACGACCAATGGCCGCCAAAACCTCATCTTGAGTCACGAAGCCCTTTGCCTTGGCTACCTCAATCAGGTCTTTAACTTTTTGTTGTAGTCTATCTGGTAATTTGGAAATATAGGTCATAGGCTTGTTTGCGGAAACGTCTCCAGACTTAACGGATGTTGTGTATTATAGACTAGAGAGAGGGAAAACTCAAACAACTGATTCAAGAAAATATTGCTAAATTAAGAGATTTGAATAGCAAAAAAACAGATAATCCTGAGCATCACCAAAAGGCTTTGGTTCACTACCCTAATCAGTTTCTGGATTGGGATGATCCACCCAAATCTCTTTGAGAAAATTTAGAAAATTAGTGGGAGAAATCTCTCCTAAATATCGCCTCTCCTCCTTAGATACAAGGGATATCAACCATTGAGAAAACTCTTCGTATGACACGCCATTAGCTTTTGCTTTTATTCCTACACTAAACAGAAAAGTCATGTTTAAGTTTGTTAAATTAAAATCAGCAAACAGATCTAAATAGTTTACGCTGTCTTGAAAAACACTCAAAAACTCAGTTGGGCCATGTGTCTGGCCAAGTTTTTTAAGTATAGTGTCAACCATTTTTTGCTTATCAGCTTCAAATATAGTAGTACGAGCCCCTTCAAGATCCTTCATTACCTTTAAATACTGTTGCTGTATATGAGCTAACTCTCTTTCTAATTGTTGAATTCTTTCTAATAATGGCAGTCGAGCAGCCTCAATAGCTGCCTCTTGCTGGTTCTCAAGATCTCTAAGTTGTGATTGCAATTCAATTACTTGAGTTTGAAGATCCATTTGAGAAGCCATGGCTTCATAAATAATCTTAAGCCAATGATTCTCCAATGAACTCAATGGTTCATCTTCTTTAGGCTGAGTAGGGCTTAATCGTTCTGTCATGTTTGCAAAAAGTTAATAAGTAATGGTCTGCTCATCTAATTAAATTAAACCTTACAATTATATCACAATATATCTAAATATATTGAAATATTTTAAAAAAACCCTGGAATTAATCTTGAAAGGTGAAAATGTTTTACTTCACCACCGCCCAGCTAAATGTCGGAGTCAATATGATTGGCTTTTTCTTTCCCACCACCACCATGTACTCAAACATGGCGGCTTTGCTGCCATCCTTAGTGCGAATTGTCCAGCCATCATCATCTTGAACTAAATCATCCTCTCCAGCCAAAACCTGAGCTTCAATACACAATACCGCCCCTTCATCCAAGTAAAAACCTTTCTTTGGTCTGCCATAGGCAGGCACTTGGGGTTCGTCGTGCATTGTATGTCCAATACCGTGGCCAATAAACTCCTTGGCAACAGAGAATCCCTTTTGCATAACGGTTGACTCAATTGTAAAACCAATGTCGCCCACTCTATTGCCCACCACTGCTTTTTGGGTTGCTTGCTGAATTGCTTGCTGAGTAACCTTAATCAATTTTTCGTCAGCACTCGACAGCGGAGCTATTCCCACGCAAAAACAGTGATCGGTCAGTAAACCATCTTTATTTATTCCAAAGTCAACCTTAATCACATCTCCTTCTTGGAAAGGTCTACTATCAGGAATTCCATGGACCACCACATCGTTAACAGAAATGCAGGTGGCATGCTTGTACTCATTTCCTTTCAGCCCAACCCCCTTAAAGCAAGGCGTTACTCCATGTTTAACACATAACTCATCGGCCAAATAATCAACTTCCAGAGGAGTCACCCCCACTGCTATCTTTTGATACAGCTGTTTAAGAATCGCAGTTGATATTTGAGCAACTTCTCGATACTGCTGAAGCTGTTTTTGATTGCTAATGATCATAATATTAGTTTAATTGCTTTATTCCACAAAACTCTAAACCACAAATTTACCATCTTGATAAATTACTTTTTGGGACCCGTCACTTAAAATTGCTGTGACTTGTCTGTTGGTGGTGCTGATGAAGTCGGTGTGTTCCGCCGAGTCATTAAAGCCCAACTCATCCCACGTTTGCTTATTAAAACTTTTTCTTTCGCCGACGTAGCACTCCTTGTAGGCACTGCCAATTGCGATGTGAGTGTTGCCAAATTCGCCTCCCATATTTTCGTCAAATAAAATCTCGGCCATAGGATGAGTGATGCGCGACATTCTTTTGTCGGTTAAGGAAAACTCTCCCAGCTTGTCGGCGTTGGGACTGTTGAGCATGGCTTGTAGAATTTTCTCTCCGGCCTCAGCCTCGCCGCCTATAACTAGACCATTCTCGAAATCGAGTTTAACCTGTTCTATCCTGTTGCCATAGCGAAACAGTGGCTGGTTAAACTTAGCCCATCCTCTAGTACCTCTCCAGTCAGGACTGGTAAATATCTCAAACGAGGGAATGTTTCGACCGCCACCACCGCACCAACAGCGGTTAGCGCCAATTTGCAGCCATAAATCAGCATCATCACTTTCAAGGTGAATCTCCTCAATCTGCATTTGATTTAGCTTCTGCTTGATTTCTGTTTGCAGTTGATGGATTTCCTGCCAACGAGCGATTGGATTATCCTCATCCAAAAAACAGGCTTGAATAATCTGCTGCCAGTAATCCTCCAGCGACAGCTCGACTGCGTCTGCTTTTGCCCGATCGCCCCACAAGGCAATGGTCCAGGTAAAATCGCCCTCGTTCTCTTTTGCCATCAACCAATCTTTGTACGGTTTCCTGGAGTCTCTAGCTACAATTATTTTTCCAGGATCGGCCTCCTTCAGCTCTTCGGGGAAAGGCTCAGCGATGATTTGAATGTGATGGTCTAGCAAATCAGCTTTAGAATGTAGATATTGCTCGGGGAAAAAAGTAAGCTGTTTTTTTGAGGCTAAACGATAGTAGTCACGCTCAAAGCCAGTTGGCAGCAGACGCATAATGGGATGCCCGCCTGATCTAAGAACCTCATTTTGTAAGAATAAAGCTAACGATTTAGCTACATCTGGCACAATCAGTTCTACTACTTCATCTTCCTGGAGGCCTCTACCAGAATTAAGAGCAAAATTAACCAAAACCTGGGCATACTTTTGCAGCAACTCCTGTGAAGGCTGGTATGGCGTAGTGCTTTTTTGAGTGGTGTTTTTTGAGCCGATATTGCTCATAATCAACTTATATCTTGTATAATGTCTTAATCAGAAGCTAATTATACCCCAACTATGGCATCAACTCGACATCTCTATCAACCCACACCCGATTTACAGTTATCAGAACATTTTTATAAAACCAAAATTGATGGTTTATTTTTTTTCAAATCTCCTAAAAAAGCTGATGAGAGAGGATTTTTTTCTGAGATCATAAAATTACCAGAACTAGAAAAGGTTTTAGGTGCAGAGTTTAAAATTAAGCAAGTTAATCACACTCGCTCTCAAAAAAACGTAGTGCGAGGCATGCATGCCGAGAACTGGAATAAGTTGGTGATGGTCACTTCTGGCTCAGTTTTTAGCGCTATTGCAGATATTAGACCTGACTCGGATACCTTCAAAACTGTTGAGTATTTTGAGCTTGGTTGTGACCAACAGCAGGAACACAACTCTGGACTGTTTATCTCTAAGGGTTTGGCTAATTCTGTTTGCGTGCTTGAAGAACCGCTAAACTATTTGTATTTCGTAGACAAACTTTACAGTAAAAGAGATCCTTCAGGAGACCAAGCTATCTCGCTTTTTGATGAGGAGTTGGCCATCGATTGGCCAATTCCACGAGAACAGATGATTTTATCTCAGAGGGATATAGACGCGGTGAGGTTAAAAGAAGCAGTAAGAAACAAGTAGAACTAAAAACGGAATTATTCTCTGTACTCTTCGTTCTCTTCCATGTGTTGTTCAATCAAGCGGCGCAAAAAGACTGAGCGGGGAATCTTGCGATTTTGAGAAATCCAGTCCAAATAATTTTGGTGCTTGGGTGAGATAAAAAAGTTGAAGCGGGTGTCTACTTGATCCAACAGATAGTCAAATGATACCTGAATAGTATTTTTCAGTTCTTCTAGATCATAAGATGAAAGCAGAAATTTTTCTGATTTTTCACCAACCAATGCTGGAGGAGGCGAGGATGCATGATGCAATGCTAAAACAGGCTTATTTTTGTCCAAAGCAAGAGCAATTTCATAACCAACACTAACGCTTGGACTAGACACTTCGGCAACAATAATATCTGCCTTATTTAGCCATTTGCTCAATTGCTTATTATGAGATATTCTATCTTCCTCAGTTTCAGTTTTCAGATCAGTGGGAGATACTTTTAATACATGTTCTGAAATAACTTCATTGCCTTCACTCTTTAACGCGTCAATAATAGCTTTGTATTGCTCATTCAAATCTTTTTTTCCAGAAACAGATGCCGTAAAATATACTATCATGACCTAGCAGTAATTATTGAATTTTTGTAATTATACCACGCTTCTTGAAGATGACTGGCAATAATTCTTACACAACAAGAATCACCAATCAATCATTTTCAATCACCCACTTACTTCTTGCCCAATATTTTTGTTTATCAAGCTTAGATTTGCTCCAAATTTGTTCAACTGATTCTGTTTTAAGATCTCCTAGAAAATGATCCTCTCCCTGAACACTAACGTACACCAATCCATCTGGAGTTATAGCAAAATAAGATTCATCAAGCTCATTGTTATTTTCAAAAACAACCATACATTCTTCTGGATCAATCATGCTCATTACTTTTTGGCGGACCTCTTCAAAAGCAGTAAGTTCTAAAGAAAACTTATCCTGACTTGATAAAGAAGGACCTCTAACCGAGTAAAACTGAAAAATTTTCCATCGCTTAATACCATACTTTTTAATGAGAGGGACCATATTAACGATATCGTCGATGTTAATCTTTGAGGCAACGGTATTAATCTTTAATTTAATTCCAGTATCCTGAAACTGAGAAAGTAAATTGATGGTTCGTTGAAAGTGTCCAATTTTTCTAGTCATTCGATCACTCATTTCTGGAGTAGATCCATCTAGGGGAAGATTAAGCCAATCTAAACTTGATTTGAATACTGGAACCATTTGATCGGTAATTAGCTCACCATTTGTAATAAGCATCGTGATAATTCCCCTAGTCGCAGAATACTCAATCAGCTTATGCATATCGGGCCATAACAAAGGCTCCCCTCCAGCCCAAGAAATCTTTTTCATCCCTTTTGCAGCTAACTTGTCAACAATCATCTTGGCAGTGTCATAGTCAAGTTCTGGCTTATCAGTAAAACGAAAACAAAACTCACAGTTATAGTTACATCTATTTGTGATCATCCAAGTTACATTTACTGGGTAAAGGAGATTGGGCTGACCAAGGATTGATTGCGGTGTTTTTTTCATAAGATAAAAAGTAGCTTTTGCAAATTATTGGTTAAGTAGTCGTTTACTGTCACACTAGCTAACAACGAACCCAGGCGACAAGCTGCTCTTAAGTCAAAATTTAAAGATAATGCAGCTAAAACTCCTCCTGCGTAAGTATCTCCAGCTCCGGCAGCATTATACTCGGAAGTTTTCACTGCTGGTAGCTTGAATTGCAATTTTCCGTTATTAAAAACAGCTGATCCTTTCTTACCCAACGTTATAAAACATCTTGATTTTTTAGATAAAATTTCACCCGCTAACTGTAAATCGCTGCTATTGGCAACAATATACGCTTCTTCCTCGTTGATGAATAAGTTATCAATCCCCTCAAAAAAACCTAGATAATCCTCTGTTGAGACATTGTTTAAATTTGATTCATGAAAAATGTAAGATACTCTGGTTTTATTATTCATTTTTTTCATCACAGATTTCTCATTTTCTAAACCCAAGGAGCATAAAATAATATGTGAATATTTCTGGAGTTGCTCCTCATCTGCTGACGACGCTACTAAATTCATTATCTCACTGTTGTGAATTTTTATTTTGTTAAGTTGATTACCATTTTCATAAAACCAATCGAAACGAAGCGACTCTTTAGTTATTTTATTTTGTATTAGGTTTACTCGGTTATCAGCAAATTTTTGAATAATATCGTCCCATTTTTTTTCTTTGCCAATAACTGTCAAGCAATCAAGGGATGCACCCAGAAACGCAAAAGCCAAGGCGACTCTAAAACAAATACCTCCGTAATTATCTCTGCTAACTATCTCTTCAGATGAATTTATATTTGACAAAGCAAAGTTGCCTATAGCCAATGTGTCGCTCAATGACATAAATTAATTTCTAGAAAAAATAAATATAATAACCATGAAATTATAAGGTTAATCAATCAAAAATCCAAATTCATTTATTAGTTACTAATTTTTTCTATTTCAAAAACTCCAAATTTCTGATCTCCTTCATTACTTGTTTAATAAGCTGTTTTAGATCTTCAACCGCTTCATCAGAAATCTCAAACTCTCGAGTGACTAATTTATTGGTTTTTTTGTTGGCTGGCTCAACAAAATCAAACATGCCGTGAGTGACAGTAACATTAAAGGTTCTATCTAGCTGACAAAGCAGTTTGTAAAAAACCAGCTGCCGCTGATAAGGACCCTTGATTGTATCAGGCAGGGTTTGCTCGCGCTCGGATAAATTGGCAGTTTTTATCTGGCCTTTAATAAAATTATCTGATTTTGGTTTGCCGGTTTTATAATCAACCACCCTCACCAGCTTCTTTTCTTGATCTATCCAGTCTAGGCGATCAATCTTTCCGGTTAACTCGATATTATTGGCCAACACAGCCTTGGTCCAGCCGTAACCAACCACTCTTTCTACCTCAATAATTTGAGGTAAATTTTGTGAGTGGTGCTGATAGTAGTTGCTTAGAATCTCGCGACCGTACTCCAGTCTTCTTTCATACTCACCTTCGCTGAGTAGTTCTTCGGCTAGACTTTGCTCAAAAGAGTCAAGCAAAAACTGTTCGTGAGGGATGCTTTTGGTTTGCAAGTAGCCCCGATACATCTTCTCTAAAGCCGAGTGCACCGCCGTTCCAAACGACATGAAAGGCTCTTTAGCTCTGGGTAGCCTTAGTAAATTGTTTTCTAAAAACTCTTTGGGATCCTTTAAGTAATTGTTTAAAGCCGTCACCGACAGTTTGAAATCCTTTAGGATTAACTCGAAAAACTCCTGCTCACTTAAACTAGGTTGAACAACAACTGGTGGCTCAATCATCTTTTGCAGCAACTCATCAGCCTGGCTAACAAGCTCCTCATCCTCGACAATCTTGATCTCCTCGCCCAGCTGATACAAAAACTGGCTGGCACTTTTTTGATCGGTGCGATTGTCGGCGACGATAGTTTCTGGATAGCAGATGGTAACCGAGTCCTTAGCCCTGGTTAAAGCCACGTAAAAAGCTCGTCTTTCGTCCTCATTTAACTCCTTATCAGAAATTTGAGTGTGCTCCAAAATCCCCTCAGGTAAAGGCAAAATCTCACGCTTGCGGCGGTTACCCCATTTGCCATCAATACTCTGAATAATGAAAACATGCTGCCATTCTTGGCCTTTAGCCTTATGAACCGTAGCTAAACTCACAGCCCCTCTTTTGATATTCAAATCCTCAACCGTAATCTGCAACTTATGTTCTCTCATTACCGCTACCGCTTGCAGAAAATCGGCCAGCTTAAACTGACGATCGCCTGCCACCATACTTTTTACTTGTCTGTAGAGTGAGTTAAGCTCATTGAGTAAGTCAGGATAGTTTGGCTGCGCCTGCAGCCATTCAAAAATTTTAGCTTCCTTGAGCACTTGCTCAAACCAAGTAGTAAAAAGCAGCGTGTAATCAAGTTTGCTCCAGATATAAAGTTTTTTTACAAACTCAAAAATTAAATCAAACTCTTCTTCTGATAGAACTGCTTCGAGCTTGGCCTCTTTGATTGGTTGATAGCCGCGGTCAATCACTTCAAGTAAAGACAGTTTTAGTTTTCCGGCTATCCTTCCCAGTTTCATCACCTGCAAAGAATCCAGATCAAACCAAGGGTAGTGCAACACCTGATAAACCAGTTGATCTTCTTTGGCTTGTCGCAGATCAAACAAAACCTTGAAAAAATTCAGTAGTTGATTGGTAAACTCACGCTGCAAAATGTCGTCACCGCCCTCAATTTCATAACGAATACCCCATTTAGTTAAAGCCTCGGCAATCTCAACACTATCTGAGTTATAGCGGTACAAAACAGCGATTTCATCAGGTTCTGTACCCCCTGAGATCAACTCCTTAATTTTTTTGGCAACAAAAATTGACTCCAGCGTTTGAGTGGGCGCACTATAAACCTTGATTGGATTTTGGGGGATCTCTTTTAACGAGCGAAGCTCGTCAGCGGCACTTCTTAGTGGCTGATTTAATAATTTTAAAAGTTTGTTTTTTGCAGAATCTTGTTTATCTGACACCTGACTTAGCTGATTGTGGCTGATTAAGTAGTGAGCCGAGTCATATATTTTTTGAGTGCACCGGTAGCCTTGAGCCAGGTTGATCACAGTCGCTCCTTGATAGCGGTCCACAAAACCGAGCATATTCTCGATTGAGGCACCCTGAAATCTAAAGATCGCCTGATGCGGATCGCCCACTACACAAATATTAGCCTTGTCGCCCCAGTAAGAAGCGAGAAGATCCACTACCTTGTTTTGGGCGCTGTTGGTGTCCTGGTACTCGTCAACCAAAAAGTAGTGAAGTTTTTCTTGATGAAGTCTGAGTAAGAGTTCATTTTCTTGAAAGGCCTCCACCACTAGCATGATCATGTCGTCAAAATCATAACGATGGCGCTCTCGCAACTCTTGCTGATAAAGCCTGTAAAGACGCAGTAATTCGTGTTGTTTATTAAGATTTTTTTTCTTTTGAGCCAGCTCGGCCGGTTTGGTTTGATTTGAGTTTTGCTCCAACTCTTTGGCTTCATTTTCTAAAATGTGCTCAAACTGATCGGGATTAATTCCCTCCCGCTTGAGGTCAGAGATGCCGCTTAAAACCTCTTTTAAGTAATAGAGCGGCATGTTGAGCGGTTTGATCAAATCAAGTTTAGTGTTGGTGATTAGCTGTTCGATGATCTCAAAGCGCTCCAGTTCGGTGAGAGGCTCGCTATTTCTAGCTATCGAAAAATACTCGGGAAAACGTCGAATCACATCAGAACAAAAACTGTGAAAGGTACTAATATTGACGTAATAGGCGGTTGGACCGATCAGCTGGGCTAGGCGGTCGCGCATGTTTTTGGCAGCGCTGTCGGTGAAGGTGAGGGCCAAGATGGTAGAAGGGTCGGCATCGGTTTTCGCCAGCAGATTGGCAATGCGCATGGTTAGCACCTGAGTTTTGCCTGTACCAGGACCTGCCACCACCATTAAAGGATTTTCTAAGGTTTCAACAGCCGCTCTTTGCTGGGTGTTGAGCTGTTTGAAGGCTTTTTGAAATGCGGTAGACGTTTTTATCTGAGGCATATCCCTATTTTATCAGGATAGAAGCTGATAATCAGTGAGAATTTTTTTGACCTCTGAACTCGAGTTGACCCGAACTAATTGCTGACGAATCTGCTTAGCCTGAGGAACTCCTCTGATGTACCAAGCTAGATGTTTCCTCATTGGTAAGAAGGTGTATTTTTCCTGTTGGGAGAATGTTTGTTCAAAAAGTTGAGCATGCTCCAGCGCCACTTGAGCGAGTTTTTTAGGGGTGACGGTTGAGGAATCTTGGTTAAAAACAAACGGATTACCTTGAGCTGCTCTGCCAATTAAGACTCCATCCAAGTGATACTTTTTTGCCTGTTGCTGAGCCTGCTTTCTAGACTCAATATCGCCGTTGCCAACAATCAAGGTAGTACTCTTGACTTGATGGGCATACTCCGCCAGCTGACCGATAACTTCCCAATCAGCCTGGCCTCGATAAGCCTGCTTTAAGGTTCTGCCATGGATTGTTAGGGCAACCGGCTCAGCTTCAAGAATCACTTTTAACCAATCTTCTAACTCTGGCTGTTCATAGCCCAACCTGGTTTTAACGCTAACCGGTAGCAGTTCTCTTTGCTCAAGTTCTTCTGCAGGTTTCAAGCCGATGGTTTGTCGTAGCTCTTTAGCGTGACTCATAAAATCTGAGTCAAAATCCTGACAGTCCTCAAGATTTTTCCCATTAAACCAATCCTGAGCTCCTTTTTTTACAACGTCGAGAATCTCTAAAGCCAAGTTTGGAGTTTGGATTAAGCCAGCGCCAGAGCCGCCACTGGCCACGCTTTTGGAAGGACAACCCATATTGATATCAACACCATCAAATCCTAAGTATGCCACTAGAAGCGCTGCCTGTCTAAAAGAGTCTGATGTTTTACCGTAGAGCTGAGCCACTATCGGCCGCTGCGAGTTGTGATAAATAAAGGGTCGAAGTAGCCTTTGGGCACCGTGACACAATCCCTCCACATTAACAAACTCAGCAAACACCACATCAGGAGAAGAGTATTTGCACACCATTTGCCTAAAAGGGTGATCGGTCACTCCATCCATAGGAGCTAAGCCAACAAAGGGCTGAGACAGCTGATGCCAAAAGTTTTTCATAACCTTACTATTGTACCAGGCGATAGCTATTGTTATTCGCTAGAGTCACTCCAAATACGCCACCAACTGCTTAAGAACATCATTTTCAAGTGGAGGCTCTAGTTCAAACAGATATCTCATAATGAGTTGCTGGTACCGGTCAATGGCAACTTCTGTGAGTTCGCTCTGAGGATATTCTGCAAATGGTTGTAGCGCTAAAAACAGTTTTCCCATAACTTTCCCCTCAAGATAGAGCGTCTCCAATTGATTAAAAAAGCCCATAAAATCAGGCTCATACTGGCCAATTATGTAACTTTCAAATAGCTGTTCCTTATTGAAGGATAGCTCAAGTTGTTCATTACTGTCTTGATGTAAATCAAACTGCAAAAACCGATCGATCATCATCACTGCTGCTTGCTGATCATATAGAAAAATCTCAAGCCGTTGCGGTTCTTGGTTCAGATTAGTAATATTCAGTAGATATTCACCAGAGTCTGGCTGAGAAAAATAGGTGGTAACCATAGCCGATTGATGATGAGCACACTCATAAGGATAATTGGGGTCCTGATCTCCAAGTTCCAAGCAACCGTCAAACTCATAAAAGGGGTTGGCTAGGGTATCTTGAAACAGTAGTCCTTCAATTGGCTGCTGAGTTACCTCATCAAACAGCTCTAACTCAACGTCTGGGGAGTGCAAAATCATAATATAACTTTGGTCGGTGTGAGTCGGCTGGAGATCAACTAAACTAACCATTGGTTGATCGTGCTGACTGAACACCGTGTGCGAGTAAGCCGGATCGCTGATATAAAAATCAAGCTGTTGCTCATCTTGTTGTAAATAGCCCTGACCCACTAAAAAATGACCAGGAATCTGCAATATCCCTGGTCGCCCATGATCAATCATTGACTGCAGATGTGGCTCTAAGTTTGAGTAGTGTCGATGGTACTCTAGCTTTGGCAAGCTGTTGCTTGAAGTAGAATGAGCTTGACTGATCAATCTACTCAATCTGGTGCCAGCCAACCAATTAAGCGAGCCCTGACCAACATAGCCGTCAGCCTCACGCCGCAACCACCGATTCAGAGAGCCAGGGTCAAGACTCTTGCCGTCTGGCATGTTTTCAAGCCCATGGTAGCGCATCACCATCGCCAATGAGCTAACCGCACAGCCCCAGTGGTACATCGTCACCTGAGTTGGCGGTTGGTCTGGATTAAGCCGTCTCCAATTCCCCCACCGACGCCAATCTAAGGCATGGTTATACTCATCGTCTCGCCACGGCTGTTGATATTGCTTAAATGCAGTCATGGGCAGGAACTGTTCCGGCTCCAAATCTAGAGAGTAAACCCTCAATTTGTTAAACCAAACAAAGGTAGGATAGGCTGCACCAGTAGTGGCTTTAAAAGAAATTTTTCCAGTGTTATTTTCGTAAGTCGGATCTTGATGATCGATAATCATCTCGTTTCCCACCCAAGCCTGGACTAGACCTTGATCAAAAATTATTACTACTCGATGTGTCTTGTTACGTTCAAGACTGTAGTCTTGAGTATGATGTAACACCACTTGATTATTCCGCAATCGAACCAAATGCACATCATCACCATAAAAGTGTAGCTCATACCAACTGTTGGTGTCTTCAAAACCCCACACCCAATTCACATCGGCATTAGTCATTGCCCTGACCTCAAACTCCAGGCGATAATTTTCATGTTTGCCCTGCCAAAAGTCATCGAGCGGAGTCATCTCGCTGATGGTAAACGGCGTGGGAATAGACGCTTCTAATTGATTTAAAAAGTTTATTTGCCAATGACTTGGCTGACCACGCACCAGCTGCCAACGACCAAGACCAAGCTCAAAATCATCAGCAAAAATTAGTTTGGAGTGCGAGGGGAGTGGTGGAGGTAAGCTGCTGGCTGCCACCGGCTGAACGACCGATAAATTAAGTAAATATTGAGGGATTATCAACTGCTGCAACCAGACTCTAATTAAGAATAAAAATAGTGGTAGTAAGATTTGTAGTAGCACAAATCTAAATTAATCACGATAAACTGAAAACAAACTGAAGTTTAAGAAACTGGTCCAGGTCGTGATAGTTGCTCCTGGTAAAGCTGGAGATACTGGTTAGCGATTTTGCCCCAAAAATACTGCTTGATTGTACTTAAATCAGGTATCTTAGACTGAAAGTTGCTTTTTGTGATGTTGTTTAATAATTCAAGTAGCTGCTCTGGTGAGGAAATTACATGCAGCCAATTATCCAGAGGAGAGTTAGACCAATAATCTTTTTTTATTGGGTTGTTAACAATGGCCACCGTCTCGCAGCCCACAGCTAAAGACTCCAGAGCTGATAGGTACCCCCCAACGATTACTAGATCGGCTTGCGACATTAGTGCTGCCAGTTCTTCCTCAGTAAGCCAGCCCAAAACCTGACCTGTCTCTTCACACTCATTTCGTAAAGGACCATCTCCAGCAAAATATAGAGTGAATTTTTCTGATTCGGCTTGAGCCAAACTATCAAGAATCAGCTTTACTCCTGTGTCGTCGCTTAGACGGCCAACAAAAACTATTTTTAGGTTAGAACATATTTTCTTTATAGCAGTCTTCCTTTTGAAAAGATCCGCATCAACCCCGCCATAAATTACTTGATCGCAAGCCACTCCATAATGTTGAGAGATATACTCACCCACACCAACAACTTTATTAGCCATTCTGCCAGCAAGTTTTTTCAAAAAGATATTCTTTTTTGGCAGGGGATAAACCCCTTCCCAGCCATGCATCGTTAGAACCCAGTTTTTTCGCGGAAACAAGATTCTTAAAGGAAAACTCCACAGCATCACATCATGGACATGGATTACATCGGCTGCAGCAGCCAACTTCCAAAAAGACAGCATCTTCCACCAAACAACCAACAGCCCTAGAAGCTTAATCTTAGGATATGAAAATCTGTTTATCTGAATACCAAAAACTTTTTCTCTAGGATTAATGCTGACACCTTGACTTGAAGCAATTACTTCCAGCTGATGGCCTTGCTTTACTAGCAGTTTGCCAACCTCAAGCACATGCCTCTGAACCCCACCCATTTCGGGATAAAAACTAGGAGTAATCATTAATATTTTTAAGTGCTTTGGATCCATATCGTAGAAAAATAACTGTCGGCCACATTATAATAGAGATTCTCATGCTAAAAGTATCTCTTATCGTCACCGTCCTTAATGAGGCTCAAACAATCGAGCTGTTACTCGAGGCAATAACCACACAAACCAGGCTGCCTGATGAGTTGATCATCGTCGATGGCGGCTCCAGTGACAACACCACCAAAATCATCAATAAATTCGTAAAAACAAAAACCAAACAATCATCAAAATCAGCCAAACTGTTTAAAAACAACTTCATCTTAAAGAAACTGCCTAACTCCAACCGCGCCCAAGCCCGCAACTGGGCAATCAGCAAAGCGAAAAATCAATTAATCGCCATCACCGACGCTGGCTGTATACCCCAACCAAGCTGGCTGGAAAAACTTTTAGACTCCTACCAAACTACCAAAGCTCCCATCATCGGCGGCTACTTTTTTGGGCTGGCTACCAATCCCTTTGAGCAAGCCGTAGTGGCTTATACTTTGCAAGCGCCTCACACTCTCAATCCTGAAACATTTATTCCCACCACTCGCTCGGTACTTCTCACCAAAAAGATTTACCAAGAACTCGGCGGCTTTGACGAGCAGCTTACCACCAACGAGGACTTTCCTTTTTTCTTTTTTGCCAAAGACAGGGGAGTAGAGATTGAGCTGTGCAAAGAGGCTTTAGTTGGCTGGATACCTCGCAGTAATCTTTCTCAGTTCATCAAAATGATTTTTGGGTTTGCTAAAGGGGATATTGAGGCTGGTATTGTTCGCCCCAAAGTCCAGTTGCTTTTTGGCAGATATTTGCTGGTGCTGGCCGCTGTGCTTGGTTTGATATTATTCACGAACGTCAACTTGATCAAACTGCTACCTGCTCTGCTTTTTTGGCTAGCAATCTATTTAATTTGGGCAATTTACAAAAACGCTCGCTACGCCCCTCAAGGTTGGTATTGGTTGCCTTTCTTTCAGCTGATTGCCGACTTTACAGTTATGATTGGCAGTATTACAGGCTTAGTGAGTCGTTATAAGTATCAGCCTCAGGTGAAGTAGAGGCCCCTTCAGACGCAGACTTATCACTTTCATCAACCTCAGCAACTTCAACCTCTTCTTCCACAATCAACTCAACCGGCTGCCTTGATGTCATCGACACCTCAAACTCATCAAAAGAGGCCACAACTTTTTCAGCCCCATCTTCATCAATCAAACTTTTTTCCAGAGTTAGTTGCACCAACTGACCTCTTCTCACCTCTGGAGAGAAATACTGGTCAAAGATAAAATTACCCAAAGAGTAATAAATTCTTTTTCCTTGATAGTCCTCAAGAGGTTGAATGACATGCGGATGAGAGCCAATAATCAAATCAGCGCCAGTATCCACCAACTGATGAGCTTGATTAACTATCACCGCTCCTGGCTCCGACACATACTCATTGCCCCAATGGGCGTAAACAATTAGATAATCCACCTCATCAACCATCATCTCCACCGCCTCGATGGCTGAGGCAAAAGTCTGATTACCAAACTGATTAAAGTTAACAAATCCCAACAAAAAATCATCAACCTCGAGCACTAAATACTCTTGGTTGTACTCCTCCATCTCTTCACTAGAAGCCACCCAACCAAAATGTTCGATTCTGGCCTGCGACAGATAATTCAAGGTGGAGATAATACCATCCACTCCAAAGTCATCCATGTGATTATTACCTAGATTCACCAGCCGCATGTTGTGATCAACCAAAAACTGATTCACCTCTGGGTCAAAGGTAAAGAAGAAGTTATCAGTTGAACCCGGCATAGAACCTACGCTTCTTGAGGGATTATCGGTGATGGGACCCTCCAAATTAACCACCACCAAATCATGATTAGCTAGTAGTTGCTTAAGGCTATCAGACAAAAGAGCATCGTAACCCGTCTCCTGAGCCATTGTTCTGATATGACGATCCAGCATCACGTCGCCACCAAAAAGAATTTTTATCTGAGGTGAAGGAGTATCAGCTGGAACAGCTGGCAAAGTATCATGCTGAGTCCAAACAGATCCTGACTCTAAAGAAGCCCGCCGAGAAAATGACAGTAACCCAGGCTGCTTCCACCAAAGATATAATAATCCCAAAAATGAACCTATAAAAAAATAGAGTATGTAGCGAGCAAGCCTTTTCATAGGCGATTTTGTCTAAGTTTGCTATACTAATATCAGTTGAAGCAGTTTCTTTGATCATATCGCAAATTCAGTAAAAAGTGACCAGAAACTGTTGTTTATTAATTAATAAGTTAAAAAATGAATAATAAACCAGCCAAGCAGCTTGCATTATTTTTTCTGATAACCTTGGGAGTTTTAGGGGTGTTTTTAACCTATCAGCAATGGCAAGAAGAGGAAGAAATAGAAACTTTTCAAGAGGCTATTAATCAACATTCAGAATTAGAATTGGAATCAATAGATTTGTCGGAGCTCAGCCCCAATCAAGTTGTTCAACGTTTTTATAGTTGGTATTTAAACTACAAAGGTAATCCCGTAGCTGATAAGGCTTATCTTAGCTCTGAACTCGTGTCTGATAGATTTAAAGAACTTATTCAAACTCAAGTTGTTGATCAAGAAGTAGCTCAAGTTGATCCATTCTTATTAGCGCAAGATTTACCCGAAAAGTTTGAAGCAACGGAATCAATTATTGAAGATGATACTGCGTCAATCAAGGTTATATTCACCATTGATCAACAAGAATTTTTCCGCCAAGTTGACTTGATCAAGGCAGACAACATCTGGCAAATTAATCAGGTACAGATAATTGAGGGAGTAATGCGCGCCACTGATGAAGAAAATGAGATGGAGGTAATTGTCTACTTTTCTGATAAACAAGCCATTCAAGAAGGGGGTGACTGCGGCATCGTCTACGGCACTTCTCGCACCATCTCCCAGTCCTTTGATCTAGAATCTGAAATCGAAGCTACGCTACAGGAGTTATTTAAGGGTCCAACTACTCAAGAAGAGGAGGGTCGCTTCACTTCAATCTTTTCCCAAGAAACCGCCGACCTACTTAATGATTTCAGATTAGTTGACAACACTGCCTACGTAGACCTAGATAACGCCCCAGAAAAATTGGCAGGGCAAAATGCCTCTTGTGCTGGTCAGGCTTTGCTGTCTCAGATTGAAGAGACGGTTAAACATAACCAACAGGTAACGCAAGTAGTTATCTCCACTAATGGTGATGCCCAAGCTTTCTACGAGTGGCTGCAGCTGCCTTGCGACGAAAGCAACAACTTCTGCCAAACAGTTTTTGAAGAGTAGGTCACTGAACTACTAGCAACTTTTATTCGGTGGTAGTGCCGTCAAAATGAGGCTCACTGGCCATCGCTTCTTCTTTGGTTTCTCGAACTGTGCCCTCTTTGTGATGAGGCGGTGAGTACAAAGTGTAAAGCTTTAATTTTTCGGTTGATGATGTGTTAATAATGTTGTGCTCGGCTCCAGCCGGAACAATAATCGCGGTGCCGTCTTTGAGTTCATACTCATTATCATCAATAACACACTTGCCTTCTCCCGATTCAAAGCGAAAAAACTGATCATTGTGTTCATGCACCTCCACACCAATATCTTCATTGGGCTCGAGACTCATTAGCACTAGCTGGGTGTTATTGCCCGTGTATAGCACTTGACGAAAATTATTATTTTGAAGAGTTTGCTCTTCGATGTTGGCATTGAAACCTTTCATGGCTTTCTCCTTTATTCTTAATTAATCGTTCAATATACCCATGATATCAAATAACCAAAGAACATTCAGTGGTCTACCTCACTTAGCAATCTAATGAATGCTAGTAACACTCAATCAACACTCAATCGTCTGCTCCCGCTTGGGACCGGTGGTGACCATGAAAGGCTTGACCCCCAAAGACATTGAAACAAAAGCAATGTACTGCTGGGCTTCTTTGGGTAGCTCTTCCAGTTTCGTTTTTCCCTTAACATCTTCGCCATCCCAAGCTGGAAGATCGACATAAACCGGTTTCACCTTATTCAGATACTCTTGATCAGGGCGATAGCCAACTTCCTTACCGTCAAGCTCATAAGCGATACAAACCTTAATTGGTACCTCGGGATAGCTGATGTCCAGATGGGTGATGACCACCTCTTCAGCCCTACTCACCTTGAACAAAAACGAGAGCATTGGCAGATCAAGATGTACGATGTCACGCGGACGACCAGTAGTGGCCCCATACTCGTTGGCATCCTCTCGAATTCTATGAGCCAACTTCTCATCCATTGGCGTAGGCAGCACCCTGGCTCCAACGCTGGAGGTGTAGGTCGCTTTAATGGTAGCCGCTTTCACCGACAGTTGGTCTTGGTCGATGATGCCTTCAGATGAAGAAAGCAGGCCATCAAAACTACAGTTGGAGGCGGTCACATCGGGATAAACTCCCCAGCGCTTATCCAAGCCAAGAGCCTGAGCCTTTTCCGCCATAATAGGCGTGTCACTGGCCCATTTTTCTTTTAAGAAATCAAAAACAGGCTGGATGAACTTTTTCAGTTCTTTTTTTGCCTGTGTCGTTCTTTTGAGCATTTGCTCATAACTGCCCACTTGAATTGGGTCTCCTTCAAGCCTAGGGACCTTAATCTCAGCCAACTTAAATCCGCAGCCCAAAGCTAGCTGCTCATAAAGCTCATAGTGCTGCTTAAGTTTTTCTGGCCAACTATCACTAGCCAAATCTCTCATTCGCAGCGGATTGCGAAAAACTACATCAGCATAAGCTGGAGATATACCACGGCCGGTAGCGCCTTTGCTGCCGGTAGACCTCATCTTGAGTAGCGCCTCAAAAGCGCGATGGGTGTCCAGGCACAAAAAAGCCATCTCGTCTATTTTTAAGTCGGCGGGAATTTTTTTAACACCCAACGCTGCATAAACAGTTTCTATCTCTGTCACTAAATCTTCAGGGTGAAGCACCATTTCTTTTCCTAAAATCACGGTTGCTTTGCCCTGCAGCACACCAGCTCCTAACTGGTGTAGCACAATTTTAATTTGATTAAACTCCACGGTGTGGCCGGCGTTGGCACCACCATTATCTCTATAAAAAACGAGATTCTTGTGAGTTTTTAATAGAGTAGAAGCTATCTCGTCAGCCACCCTGCCCTTGCCTTCATCGCCTAAAGCACCTCCAATAATAGCCAAAGAGTTGGCTCTTCTATCAGGCTTAGAGAGCACATCTTCTTTTGATTGCGATTTTAAAACGCTTAGATCACCTCGCTGATAAACTTGTTCATAAAATGAGCGAATCTGATTCATGATTGAATCTCCTTGATTAATTGATAAGTTTGAGCGGTAACTTTTTTGGCTAATGATGCACTTAGGCCTAAATAGTTGTAAGAAGTGATTGCTGAAAGCAACGGATCAATTTCTTGCGCTAATTGCTGCCACTCTTTTTGACCCCATTGCTTTTGTTTAGAAAGGCCGGCAATTTTTTCATAAGCCTGGTTGTCGCCTTTTTTCCTGGCTACAGTTTGAGCTGCCTCCGACAGAATATTCCAGTTGGCGAGTAAATCCGCCTCTACCTTTTTTTTGTTAATTTCAAGTTTGCTTAAACCTTTGGTTAATGACTGATAGCCTAACAAACAGTGAGCAAAGCAGCTGCCAATGTTTCGTCTAATAGTGCTGTCTGATAAGTCTCGCTGCAGACGGCTGATGGGGAAACTGTTGATGAAAACGTTCATTAAACCGTTCGCCAGTTTAAGGTTGCCCTCACTGTTCTCAAACTCAATCGGGTTTATTTTTTGAGGCATAGTAGACGAACCAACATTATCCTTTTTACCCAGTTGGATTAGCCAGTCATCGCTAATGTAACGCCAGAAGTCTTGATTCAGTCCAATTAATATTAAATTAAGATGAGTTAACTGTTGAAACAAACTCACCAAATCGTCTTGTGGATTAATTTGAGTTGACAGTTCTATATGCGCAAACCCAAACGACTCCACCAATTCCTTGCTGATAGCAAGCCAGTCCTGCTCAGGATAAGCTAAAACCAAAGCTTGATAGCCGCCAACCGCCCCATTAAATTTGCCAGCCAACTGATAGCTGCTGATGTTTTTTGCGAGAGGATTGAGCCGGCTTAAAAAGACAGCCACTTCTTTGCCAAAAGTGGTAGGAATAGCGGCCTGGCCATGCGTTCTGGCCAAGATGGGCTGCTGGGCATACTTTTTGGCCAATTCACTTAAGGCGGTTAATAAAGAAATTAGTTTCGGCAGAATTACTTCGCTGAGTCCCTGCTTGAGCATCAAACGATAGGCTAAGTTGTTGACGTCCTCCGAGGTAATCCCAAAATGTAAGAAAGACCTTAAATCCGCTAAAGAGGTATCCTCAATTTGTTCTCGCAAAAAGTACTCGATAGCCTTAACATCATGATGAATTTCTTGCTCAATTTTTTTTACCTGTTTAAGTTGTGCGAGGGTGGGTTGGCAAAACGATCGCAAGAGCTTGGTTTCTTTTGAGTTGATTTTTCGCACTACCCGCTGCTTGGAGAGCAACAAGAGATACTCAACTTCAACAGTAATTCTATTTGAGATGAGAGCAGCCTCGCTAAAGATTTGGGCTAAAGGAGCAGTTTTTGATGAGTAGCGACCATCTGCGGCTGATAAAGCAAACAAAGGTTCTGCGGTAGTCACTACTGCAGTATAAAGGAAATGTAATTTGCAAACTAGGTCAAATCCTGGTTAAAGTTAATTTTAATAAACCTGCTGATTTCCATTAAAGCCAAATTTAAAAGAGTTATAATACCAGCTCATGTCATTCCTTAATCCAGAACTTGGAAGAGCACCTAGATCCAATGAGGTGTGTACTCACATCCCCTTTTGTCCCTGCTGTTTAGAGCCTAATCCTTGGCAACCGCACTCAGATTCAAGAGCTGGAGCTGTGCTGTCTTGCAAAAATTGCCAAACGGGTCGTTTAACTAGAGTTGATAAAAGCTTGATTCATCAACAATATGATCTGCAGGACAAGCATCAAGCTGAAATTGTTCAAGAGGGAGTACGACTGTATGCGGAGGATGCTCCCGCCAGAAGAGTGGCAGCGCGCAATCTCTTGGCTAAACTGCAACCACATTGCCAAGATCAAGAAGAAATCAGACTTTTAGATGTAGGAGCTCACACTGGCTTTTTGGTTGAGCAGGCAGCTGCCATCGGTATTGATGCCACTGGCATTGATGTGAATCCTTTTGCGGTTGATTATGGCAAAAATCAACTGTCTCTAGGCGAAAGAATGATTGAGGCTGATATTATGACCTTTAATCCCAAAGATAGATTTGATGCAGTTGTGATGGCCAATATTTTAGGGCATCTAGAAAATCCTTTGGAAGCCGTGATAAAAGCTGCTCAACTGCTCGATCGGGATGGCTACTTTTTGGCTCAAACTCCAAAATTTGATAACCCGTTTATGAAATTACCCAAGCCTGTGAGTGATAACTGGCGTTATTTCTCGGATACTTACTTTTGGTACTTCAGTGAGTTGGGAATGAGGCAGCTGTTAACAAAAAATGGTTTTGAGGTGATAAGTATTTCTCATTCAAGAAGACCGATCACCATTCCTTTTCTTGCCGAAAGAGCATTGGAGTTAATTCGCATTCAGCTATTGGAGCCATTGGAGGCAAGTCACGATGTGAGCATGGCAAAAGTTCACGCCAGGTTGAAAGCTGCTATAGAAAAGCTTCGCCACAGCAGCCTTCAGGATGTTAATTTGGATTTAGGAGTTTTAGGGGACTCGATGGATGTATTGGCAAGGAAAATTTAGGTGGAGGAGTGAGAGGGGGTTGCGGGTGGTTTTTTTTGCTAACGGGTGATTTGGATTGTAAAAAGATCTGATTGGACTGATTGAAAAGACTTCTAGTTATAAGATTCGCTTAATAAATCTAGGTTTATTTCAACTCAAATGAAATTATTTGATAAAGCTTCATTTTTGAGTCTTTCAATTAGTACTTGTGCGCTGTTGCTCAAACTTGCTTGACTTCTCATCTCACTTTAAAGTCCACATTATTCAAAATTCGTTGTCGATAAAAATTCAGTATATAACTAAAAAACTTGCAAAGTCCTATAAGATTAAATATAATACCTGATCTAACAATATTATTAACAGCACATTCGTCATGGCTACTGCAGAAATCAAACAAGTAAAACTTACAAAAGAAAAATTAATAGCTGCCCTTTTACCACTTATAGGAGCCATTCTGTTTATGGTTTCTAGGGGAAATAGTAACTCTAAAACACCAAGTAGAATTTCGCAGCCAATTAATAATCCTACTCCCCCCAGCACTTTATCAATTCCCGCCAATCCAGAAGCAGATACTCCCGCTAAACCCGAACCTTATCAACTTCAGCCAAGTCAGCTTGAAATATTAGAATCAATGCTGGAGATACTGCTTAAATCAGCCCTTAAGGATTGGAAAAGTGGTGTCGCCATCACTCAGATAGCGGAAAATTTGCTTAAAACACAAGAAAAAGGAAAGTTGCTAAATAATATCGCTTTTGTAGGTCAAATAGCTGGCGAATATGCAAATGAAATCGTAACAATTCCTGATGAACAAGTTCTTAAGTTGATTACCTATATTATTCAAGATCCTACTCTAAGAGCAGAATTTGAAAGATTTATTGAGGAACTGTTTATTGCCATCATGATGATGTAGAGTATAATTAAGCAAGTTTTCTATATAATTGCTAAGTTATTAATTATCAAAAAAAAGTAATACTTAATTAAGGAACATATGCCACTCACCCAATTGCTCATTATCATCGCCCTGATACTATTTATTCTTTTTGCGATGCTGCTTGCCAAATATAATTCGTTCGTAAAGTTGAGAAATAGAGTTAAAACAAATTTTTCTGATATTAGCATTCAACTTAAAAAAAGAGCTGCTCTCATTCAAAATTTAGTGGAATTAGTAAAAGAGTACGCTGATCATGAAAGTAAAACTTTTACTCAAGTAGCAAAAGCAAGATCTGCAGTAGATAGCTCTTCATCCGCACAAGAATCAGCTCAAGCAGAAAATATGCTTTCTCAAACGCTACGCTCGCTCATGGTTGTAAGTGAAGATTACCCAGAGCTTAAAGCCAATGATAATTACATTCAAGTTAAACAAGATCTGCTTGTCGCTGAAAATGATATTGTTAGAGCTAGAGCAATTTACAACCAAAGTGTTGAAAATTATAACAATGCTATTCAAATGTTCCCGGGATTATTGGTTGCCAACATGTTCGAGTTTAAAGAAGCCGATTTATTTCAACCAACCGCAGTTGAAACTCAAACAAAATAACTTCTTGCTTACAACTACAACTTGTCTATAAATGAAGAAATAGTATGAAGTCACCTTTCTCTCATCCATCAAGCACCATAAGAAGATCTGCCTATATATTGTCGATGGTGTTTTTTCTATCAACAGCGTCTTTTGTTGCAGCTCTAGATCACGGGTCAAGAACTGGTGAACTTGATGATATGTATGACCAACATCTAAAACAACCATACGAGCAGGTGACAGCGGTTGTCCGAGAATATCGTCAATTAAGGCAAGAACAAGCAGCAAGAGAGAAGGAGTTGAAACAACTTTACGATGAATTAGAAAGAAAAAATGTTGTAAGAGTTGAGAATAAGATAGAGCTTAATTCATCGTCTAGCTCTAATCAAAATCCAGCTAACTCCCCTCAAATGCATCGAATACAAGTACAAACTCAAGAAACACACATCCCACCCATTGATTCTGAGACGTCAATTGAAGAAATGAATGCAAAACATCAGGCATGGCTAGAAGAGTTTGAGGATAGATCTAATCAAGCACGTCAAGAACTAGAAAAAACCAGTCAAGAAAATCAACTGAAAACGGAGGAATTTGCTGCAGAATCCAAGCAGAAAATGCAAGAGGCCAAGGATGCCAGTGCCCAAAAAATTCAAGAGTTCAAAGAGAAATATGGAATTGAATGATTTGGTGTTCTTCGAGAAATAATAGTTTAAATTTCAATCAATTAAAAAGTATTAACTGTTTTTTGAGGTGGTGCACTGCTCATCCTGCTTCGCAGGATTCCCAGTATTACTCGGGTTGGCTTCGCCAACTCGACGGCAAGATTTCCCGACTCGCTTCACTTTGTGAAGCTCCCGGGATTAACCAGGTTTGCAAAATCTATAAATAATTTTGTTTTGCTCACTTGGTTGAACTTCTCATCTCACTTTCAATTTCACCGGTGTGGTGAGATTTACTGCTCGCTTGGTTCTCACCTGCGCTCCCAGTATAAGCAGGCTCGTGAG
>CAYXBZ010000004.1:0-33796 GCA_964463605.1 uncultured Pseudomonadales bacterium
ATGAGAGAGCGTTTCCTTTTGCTAACACGACTAGTTGTCCTTGAATTTTATAATGATAATCGTCAATTAGTTGCGCAATTATATAACAAAGCTTCTATTAATTCGTCAATCTGTAGCCAGATTTGATTAAAGATTTTTAGCAAACAAAAAAATAAGTCCATGTTTGAGAAGAAACTCAGTTATTCATCTTGCATCTGAATTTCTTCAAATCGCCACTCAACTAAGTCACCAACTTCAAGACTAATTTGATCGCTTGATTGTTGGGCATACTCTCCATTAATATACACAGCCCAGTAGTACTCATTGGTTGCCGACTGACCATTTATGCTGGTCACAAATACACCAAAATCATATTGATCGTACTCAACCTCATTATCCTCGACTAACAAATCTAAAGGAGTTTGACCCTCCAATCCAGCTTCAAGAAAATAAGCTGAAACAATATCAGACTCATCTGCAAGATTTTCATCAGATTTAAACGGCTGTTCTATTGAAAAATTATTTTTGAGATTATTCAATTGAGAGACAAACTCTGGATTACTGCTGATAGAAAACAATAAATAAGCCAACGCTAATAATCCTCCAAAAATCAAAGCAGGGAAAAACTTTTTCTTTTTACCCTCTGATTGAGACTCTGTTAATTCAGTCATAGCAAGATTTAATTAATTAATTATTAATATTAATTGTTGAGGTGGAGAGTTTAGACTCCTGTAAATTTTTTTGGGTTATTCGCTTTTGATCTACCAGTAGAGCGCGATGCTTCTCTAATTTCAAGTACACTTCCTTCTTTCTTTGGAACAGATTTTCCCAGTAAAAGATCAATCAATTCAGCTAAACTCATATCTCCAAATTTAAACTTAGCAATTTCAGGAAAGTCTTGAGAGGTTTCTTTCCATTTTGCAGAAAAAAGATCTCTCAGTTCTTTTCCCTCTTGAGTTTTAAAAAGAAAATAGCTCGTTGAGCCAACAAAAAATCCCATCAATAATCCCAATCCAAACTGGTTAGTATCTTTTTCTTTTTTTTGAGAGGAAGTTGTATTAGATTGATTTTTTGACATTACCCCTCCTTCGAATCTTTCTTGCGATTGAGAAAACCAACAAACCCCTCAAAAACCTTAATCCCCGTTTTAACTCCAGCGGCGATCCCCGCTAGATTTTGCAGAGGCTGACCGAGACTTGCAACTCTTAATTCTGCCTGATGAGCAACGCTGTTAAGCTTATCAACAGTTTGACGAAAAGTCTTAAGCACAAGAAAAAGCTGAATGCCTACCGCTGTTAACACTGCAGTCAAAATAATGATTGAGCCAATAAGCACATAAGGTAAAATTTCAGTCATATGATTTTTAATGATTAATAAATTCGCAAATTAGTAACGCTTGACACAGCAATCTATTTTCAAGAGAACTTTGTTTTACTTTCCCAAGAACAAGCTCAACATGGCTTCAAACCGAATTCTCCTCTGACATGAACTCACTATATCACGACGAGATTGGTGAAATCGAGTCATAGTGACAGCAAGTTTTGATGCTAAAACCTTACATAAACAGTTCTTTGCTGAATGTTGGTTTTGCCTCTTTGGTCTGTAGACTCAATTGTGATAGTACTAATACCCTCCCGAGGAAGATAGACCTCCGTTCTGAATGAACCATCTGGCTGAATTGCCACTGGTTGAGCATTAACCGTCACTACCGATTCATTGTTAGTAATCCCGGTAACCACAATTTGAGAGGAGACAAACTCATTTTCTTCAGGAGAGTAAACTTCAAGTTGTGGAGGTCGATTGAGACTGTACCACTGCCATCCGATATAACCCAGCAATGAGAAAAAAATAGTGGCTACAATTAACACAGCTACAGTCACCGGTCCCCACTTATTTTGTCGAGCTGATACCGAACTTGAAAATTCTTTGGGAAGCAGTTCTCCTTGAGGATTTTCTTGATAATCTCGCCTCAAGATAGCTAGTAAAGACTTGTGATCTAGTCCAAAGGAGCGAGCATAGGCTTTTATAAACCCTTTGACATAAGTGCAGGGAGGTAGCTGGTCAAACTGATTGTTTTCAAGAGCCTGAAGATACTCAAGTTTAATGTGAGTTGACTCTGATAATTGCTGTAGAGTAATACGCTGCTTTTGTCTTTCTTGAGCTAAAATTTGACCGATGGTCTTGGTTTGCATAGCAAGTGATTAATAACAGCTTTTAATTAGAGAACAGTTATAAAGATTCGAAATTTAATCAGGAAAAGATTTGATTCACCAACTTGGCAATTCTCGATCCTTCTGCCTGGTTACCCACCTTTTGCTTAACTTTGCCGATGATAGGCCCAACTTGATCTAAACCTGTTTCTTCTTTAATTTGATTAATTATTTCTGCTAGCTCCTCGTCAGAAAGTTGCTGGGGAAGATACTCTTGTAGGATCTCAATCTTTTGCTCTGCTTCCTCAACCAGATCATGTCTGTCGCCTTTCTTGTAATCTTGAATAGCGTCCTGCCACTGTTTAATGGTTTGCTGAGCCAGTTTTTGCACCTGCTCGTCATCAAGTGGACCAAGGTCAATTTCTTGGTTTTTAATTTTAGCTCTAAGCATGCGGATAGTGCCGAGCTTTACCTCATCCTTGTCGCGCATAGCTTGCTTCATGTTTTCGAGTAGTTGATCTTGAAGTGACATAATTCCTTTAAGTAATTTATTGGTTTGGATGTAATTGGTTGATGCAGCTAATTATTTTGAGCTTGAGTTGATGCGATTGATCTCGAAGCAAGCAAGTGCCTAAACTGCTAATTATTACGACATGCTATGAGCTTGCATTTGCGAGGCAGCCTCAGTGCATGAAGAGAAAACTTGCACCGTCAAGCTTCGCAATCATGAGCATAAACCTCAAGCGAACTGTGGACCCGAGCTGACTCGAACAGCTGACCTCACGAATGTGAATCGTGCGCTCTAACCAACTGAGCTACGGATCCTACTTTAAGCTTCTACGACTCAAAATAACTGTAGACGATTATACAACATCCTCATTAACTTCAGGAATTTTTCAGCAAAGATCGCTAAATTTAGGCTTGCAATGATTAGAGATCATCTAACAACCTTTTTCGATAAAATTCTAGATATTATCTTGCCACCATACTGCGTTTGTTGTAAAAAAACTGGAAAGCTTTTGTGTGATCAATGCTACAGAGTAATTCATTTTAATCTTCAGCCAAACAGCAACCGATTAATGAGCTGTGACTTTTTAGATCAAGTATGTGTTTTGGCTCTTTATCAACCACCAATCTCTAAATTAATTCAAGAACTCAAATATAAAAGAGTAAAGAAAACCGCCGAGCTACTAGCAAAGCTTCTTTATTATCATCTTAATATTCCTAAAACAGATTTCATCACTTGGGCTCCAATTTCACGAGGCAGAGTCAATGAGCGTGGTTTTAATCAAGCAGAGTTAATTGCAAAAAATATATCAAAATTAATAGAAGTACCTGCAATCAATTTACTCATTAAAAACAAAGAAACAAAGAAACAAGCCAAAAGTAGTTTAAAAGAGCGGATCACTAACTTAGAGGGAAGTTTTATCTTTAATCATTTTTATGGTGGATTAATCGATGATGCCTCAGTATTAATTGTGGATGATGTGATTAGCACCGGCTCAACATTAAATGAATGTGCCAAGATCTTAAAAACTGCCAAAGCTAACAAAGTTGTCGGGTTGGCAGTTGCTCAAAGTTGATGGCATTGACCTAAACATAAGAAGTGAAAGAGTATACAAACTCGAGATAATATCTTATAATATGGTTAGATTGATGTTAAAAAATCAATCAAGAGTACGCTAAGGGGATGTATTTGCTTAGACGTATCAGCTCATTAACAACTGCAGACCATCTTTGATCAAAAGATGTAAAACAGGATCAAAACATAACTGCAAATAAAATTCGCAGTCTCGTTGCATCAGTTGGACAAGCCGTTACTGACTTGTTTCAACCAATTGCAGCTCCAGCTTACGCCTAATCGCGTAGGTCGGCATCCACTCGTTTCTTCTCACTGATGAGAGCAAGTGGGTGACAACTCAGTCAGTGTGACCGTTAGTTTTTTCATGCGCTAACTAGCATAAGACACAGCATGGCAGCAGAGAAAAAAGTTTGTTTATTTACTTTTTTCTGCTTGAGCAAAAATAAACTACGTCTGTAGATGTTGTTCTTAAGTTAGATAACGGACAGGGGGTCACACCCCCTCATCTCCACAAAAAAATTTCAAGCTTGAGTGTGTTACAATTTTTCTGTGACAAAATCTCATTCCCGAATTAATGCTCTCATTTTAGCTGCCGGCTTCGGCACCAGGCTCAAAGAGGTTGGTCAAACAACCCCAAAGGGTTTATTTTTTAATTCTCAAGAGTTAAGCATTCTAGATTTAATGCTGCAATCTCTAACAAAACAACCAGAGGTTGAACAAGTGGCTTTAGTTTCAAATAATCGTTTTTTTTCTCAATACCAGTCTCATCTCAATCAGAACTACTCAAATCAAAAAATTACAATCTTGAACGATGGTGTTAATGAATCTGAAAACAGACGAGGCTCACTTGGAGACTTAGTTTTTGCTCTTGATAAGTTAGAGTGGTGGGACAAAAATATTCTAGTTTTGCCCAGCGACAGAACTCCCGAAAATATTGTAGAAAAGATCATCTCTTTTTTTAGCCAGCATCCTGAATCATTTGTAACTTGCGTCAGCAAAGAACCAAAAGAAAACATCAAAAACAAATCTGGTTGTGCTGTGCTTAATGATCGGCAAGAGATCATCGAGTTCGAAGAAAAACCAGCAGAACCCAAGTCAAACTTTAGAGGCTTGCCTTTTTACATTTTTCCCCAATCATCGCTCAAACTGCTAAAATCTTACCAAAAGAACAACCAAAACATGGACTCCCCAGGTAATATCGTTCCCTGGCTATTACAAAAGAAGTTTCCCGTTAAGGCTTGCATCACCCAACATTCTTCATTTGATATTGGTGATCTTGAAGAACTTCAGCAATTTCAGAAAGAGTATCAATTTTAGTAATCGAGGGAGTTGGTAGTTAGCCAACTTGTTCAGATTGTTTCTGAGCTAAATAAACTTGAATTTGAGCGGTATTAACTTCTCTTGGCTTACTTCCTTCATGAGGGCCGATTAAATTAGCCTCAAAAAGTTGATCTAAAATACGAGCAGCTCGGTTATAACCTATGCTTAATCTTCGCTGCAAGAGTGATGCTGAAGCCTTTCCCCCCTTCTGAAAAACTCTCACCGCCTCGTCAAACAACTCATCGATTTCCTCAGTTCCACCCACAGTTCCCAACTCATTAACCTTGAACTTGGTGGTAATATCTTTTTCATAATCTGGCTGATGTCCGTGCGACTTAAGATAATCTATTAAAGCCTTTGTTTCTTTTGGTGAAACATAAGTGCCCTGGACTCTTACCGGCTTTGCTCGATCTGGTGACAGAAACAACATATCTCCCTTGCCTAGTAGTTTTTCTGCCCCAGGTGAATCAAGGATCACTCTTGAGTCGGTTAATGAAGAAACATTAAAAGCAATCCTTGCAGGAATGTTGGCTTTAATTAATCCGGTGATTACATCAACGGAGGGACGCTGTGTAGATAAAACTAGATGAATTCCGACAGCTCTTGCCATCTGAGCAATGCGCGTAATTGAAGACTCTACATCTCCAGGCGCAAACAGCATGATGTCAGCCATTTCATCGATGAAAATCACCAAGTGAGGCATTGCTGCCAAGCCAGCCAATTCGTTGTAGCTTGAGATATCCTTAACTCCAACCTCTTCCAATAACTTATAGCGCTTACCCATTAGTTGTTCAACCCACTTCAAAGCAGACACAACCTTTTTTGGTTCAACAATAACTTTTGTCAAAAGATGCGGTATATCATTATACTGAGTTAACTCAACACGCTTCGGATCAACTAAGATTAAGTTTAACTCAGATGGACTTGCCCTAAAAAGCAACGAGCTTAAAAAGGTGTTAATACAGACAGATTTTCCAGAACCGGTTGCGCCAGCAATCAGCAAGTGCGGCATCTGGGAGATATCAACAATAACCGAGTTACCTGCTACATCAATTCCCAAACCAACTGCTAACTTAGATGAGTGCTTTTTTAAAACCGATGAACCCAAAATTTCCCTTAAAGTTACATAAGACGGAGAACGATTGGGTACCTCAATTCCAACCAGAGATCTACCAGCTATTGGCGCTTCGATTCTGATTTGACCAGTGGGTGCAGCCAGAGACATTGCCAAGTCAGTTGACAAGCTGGTAATTCTTGAGAGTTTTGTTCCTCGCGATACCTCTAGAGCATACTGAGTTACCGAAGGACCATAGTTCACCTCTTTTACCTCGGCTTGAATGCCAAATGACTGAAGGGTTCCTTCAATAATATCGGCATTTTGATTAACATCACCTCGATCAGCTTCACCGCCTTTCTCATCTGAAAGAAGGGAGAGTGGTGGATAATCCCAAACCAAAGGCATATTGCTTGGAGTTAACAAACTACCTGCGCCTAGATCTTCAGTTGATTCAGCTGGTTTTGAAGTTGGATTTGCCCCGGCAATCTGAGCATTGGTGGCAACAGCTGTTCCAGTTTGATCATCTCCAATTCCTTGTTTAATCAAATCAGGTTGTCCAACTTTAATCTGCTTTTCTTTTTTCGACAAATTTATTTTGGGAATTATTCCTTTGCGAGACTCTTTGGCCCGATCTATTTTTTTGTTTAATGCAGTTTCTTGATACTTTTTAATCAAGCCATTGATTGATTTAATTAACTCAACCAATGAAGACTGCATCGCCACCAAGATTCCTACCACTATTAACCCAAAAGCCAAAATTAATACGCCAGCTGAGCTAATTAGCCTTGAAAGATTGTCGGCCGTCCTGATCCCAATTTCTCCTGTGCGAAAACCAATTAAAAAAGAAAACATCATGATCAGCAAGCCCAATAAAACATTTGGCTTGGCAAATTCCCAATCTGTTTGCAACATAACCAAGCCACTTGATACAAAAATCAACGGCAAAAAAAATATGGCTAATCCTAGCTTGTTTGATAAAAAAGTATTGGTTTGCTGTAATATTAATCCTTGACCAGAGAAGGATATCAGCACCATCAAACCAGCTAACATCAAAAATACCGCCACTATAGAATGCAGCGTTTGTGTCTCTATCTTGAGTTTTACTGGCTTAACTTTGGATTTTCTTTTTCTTTTCTTTCGCTTTGGCATAACAACTATTTCAGTATAGCAGATAATACCAGGTCTGATCTAGATTTCTGGATCAGTCATCAAAACTGTAAGCTCCAAGTTAGATGTTAGCGATCCATTATGGCACTAACAATGATTGGCTCTCTTTGAATAATTTTGTATAGTTTGTGGCGCAATCCATTTTCAATCTTCTGCTTAAGATCATAATCTTTGAGTTTTTTATTTTTCGATATAATTTCAGCCGTATTGTCTTGAATGAAGGTTATTACTTCACTCGCTTGTTTCATGAAAACAAAGCCTCTTGAAACTACCTCAATTTGATCAAATAAATACTTTTTATTTTCTCGAGGAATAATTATCACCACAATTCCTGCTTCGCTCAAGGCACGTCGGTCTGACAACACTACAGGACCTACATCACCCACTCCTAACCCATCAACTATTCGAGGATTCAAGCTAATCTTTTCATGAGTATGCCAATGACCGTTTTCATAAGTTATTACTTCGCCAGTATCTGGAATCAAGACATTTTGATCTCGATAACCTAGTTCTTGAGCTACTCTGGTTCGAAACAGTTCTCGATGTCTGTCAGCTCCACCAATCGGCATTACATATTTTGGACTCACTTTTTCTAGCAACTCTTTTTGTTCTTGGGCGCCAGCATGACCAGTGTGATGAATATTTGCTCTAATATCAGGATAAATCACCTCAATTTGATTACGACACAATTCATTTATTGCACGATAGTAAGGCACTTCATTTCCGGGAATTGCGTCAGCAGAAATGACGACCTTATCTTGTTCATTGATATGAATGATGCTGTGTTCTCCAAAAACTGCCCGAACCATAGAGGATCCCTCCTGCCCCTGGCTGCCAGCAATAATCACCACCAACTGATCATCTCGGTAATTCTTGATATTTTTCTTGTTAATCTTGACTCCTTGAGGAATCTTAATTTTTCCTAAGCTTTCGGCTACTTTTATATTCTGCTCAACACTTCGACCAATAAACACCACCTTTCTTCGGTTGGCAACAGCAATATCAATCACTTGTTGAATTCGATGAATATGAGAACTCATCAAGGTAACAATAAATTTACCCTTCACTCCTTCAATTTCTTTTGCAATAGCAGGGCCAGTGGTTGACTCTGATTTGCTCCAGTCAGATCTTTCAACTCTCAAACAGTCCATCAGCATCAACAACACCCCCTCTTCACCAGCTTTAGCAGCAGTTCCAAGATCGGTTAACACACCATCAACGGGTTGTAAATCTAGCTTGAAGTCAGATCCATGATAAATTGTTCCTTCAGGAGTTTTGATCAAAAGGTGTTTTGCATCTGGCACCGAGTGAGTAACTGAAAGAACGCTGAAAGAGTAGTTATTTCCCAACTTAATAACGTCGCCATCTTTAACAACATTTACTTTTCTTTTAACCGGACCATCCTTCATTCTTTCATGAGCAAAACCAGCAGTGAGTGCTGAACCATAAATTGGAAATTCTGGCAATTCTGGTAAGAGATAGGGAAGTGCCGCGATATGATCATCATGAGCGTGACTTAAAATCATGCCTACAATTTTGCTTCCTTGCTCAATCTCTTTAAGAAGATAAGTTATATCGGGAATGATAATATCGGCTCCTGGCATATAAATATCAGGAAATCCAATACCGCAATCAACAATCAATATCTCTTGATCATACTGATAAAGAAACATATTTTGAGTTACCTCACCCATGCCTCCCAGTGGTACTATTTTTAGTTTTTTCATTCTTAATCTTTCAAATTATTTATTATTTTTTTCTTAATGGTGGACAGCTAAATTAGTGGTATTTTTCTCTTGAATCTAATGAATTTGAGAGCGTCTATCTCTCAAAAAAGCGCGCCAGTCTTCAATTAAGCCAACAACCATGGAAAAAGGTGCGTCGATCAATGCTGAGAAGAAAACACTGACAATATTATACTCCTTCCATTTTTGAGAGAACCACTGACCAAGTTTTGCCAAAGGCAAATAAAAGAAGTCAAGCATCATTGTTAGTACTCCACCACTGTCTTGTATGGTAAGTTCCTGAGCTTTATGCCTAATAACCATCGCTGCAAAAACGACCATCGCCACATTAATGGTATCGATGTAAATTGACGTCCAGGGAACCCCGGCAATCTTAAAAATGAGAAATACCGCATAGGCTCCTATTGCTCCTCCTATTAAACTAATCAAGCTAAAGAAAGTATGAACAAGCCAATTTTGCTTTTTGGCAAAGTTAATCTCATAAACCTCTGGCTCATCAAGTTTATAAAGAATTTTTTGAATTTCCTCTTTTACTCTTTTGAGGTTATCTGGACCAGGAGGTTTAATTGTTATCACCAACAAAAACATCATGGCAGAAGGAACTGCTAAGTCAACAAAAAGAGCAAACCAGCTAAATCCATCACCCACCAACTCAGCCACCGGTCCTTCAAAAAGAGCAAAGCTAACAATTCCTGCCACAAAAATTGATAAAGTTGAGTAAACAGCTGAGCGGTACAGTCGTTGCTTGAGAGTACTTAATCGTCGCTTATATACTATCTCGATTGTTTTAAAAAGCGATGCTTTATTTGATAAAGTCTCCTCAATTTTTTCAGGTTTAGACTCAATCTCTTGCATCACATCTCCCAAAATTAAAAAAGCGGCATCGTAGCGGTCACAGATCTTAAAAAACTCTTTTCCTTGCTCATGCTCCAGATCACCTTCAAGGCGATGGTAAATTTGGGTAATATTTTGAGCAAACTCATCAATAAAATTCTGATCATCTTCAAACCAACGTGGATAATAGTACTTGATTAAATTGTAGATAATTAGGGGAGAGTCAAGAGAATAAAGAGTTCTATGAACAGCTATGTAAGTTTGAATTAGCGCCTCTTCTTCACTTAGCATTCCTTTTGGGAGTACCTTCAGTCTTTGATTGATGGTCGCAGTCATGAAGTTAATCAGCGCATTCTCCTTAAAAGCCGGCTCAAGAATTTCTTCCACCTCACAAGCAGCAATCTCTAATATCCAGTTAAAAAAGTTAACTTTCTCTTTAATCTGCAAATTACCATTTTTGGAATATGGAGAGTGATTGAGTATGTAAATGTACTTTTTTAAGCTGTTTTTTGCCAAAGGGATTTTGTTCTTTGACACTTTGCCTGTTGAGAAGTATCCGCTTCTAACCATCTCCATAATCAGGGGTTCAGTAATCTTTTCTGCATTGAGTGAACTTTGACCAATTCCAGACAATTCTGAGAGCAGCGTTCTTTTAAGAATTCGTTCGATGGCTGTACGCCGGATGATATTCTCTTCCTTCCAATCAATTATTCGACGCAACTTTTCATATAACTTGGCAATTTTAGAAGCTAACTCATCTACTTCAACCGGAGAAGTGACCGGTTTTTGGCCATACTCAATTCCTTGCTTGTACTCACTAATGTAGCGGTAAGCTAGAGGCTCAAGTGTTTTTTTGTTTGACAATTCAGCAACCTCCCCTTCATTGGAAACGATTTCGTCAGAAGAAGGTTTGGCAACAGCATCAGTCTGTGACATAAAAAATAATCATTGTAATAAGTTTTGAATCTAACACAATTGTATCATTAAATGAATCTCAAGGGTGCAAGTCCTCGAGTATTGTCAAAAAGAAGTATATCTACTTAATATTTTGGTAAAAAGATAGCGGCGTTTTCCTTAGTAATAGTAACTGTATCAAAACCTCTCTCAACAATAATTCTAGCTGCTTTGCGCACCGCCCCCTCAAGAGTTCTTTGTAAAGTGCGAATTCCAGCATCGTAGCCAAGCGGACGAATCATACTCGGCCACACTTCCTCCTTAATGGTTAACTGATTAGGCTTGAGCCCTGATTTCTTGAGCAACTCAGGGAAAATATATTCTTTACCAATCACCATTTTCTCTTGATCGGTGTAGGATGGCATAGAAATTTTTTCTAGCCGATCCATCACAGCCGTTAAAATCCTACCCGTATTGTTAGCAGTTGCTAAAAAGATGGCATTGCTCAAATTCACTGGATAATCTACATAATTGTCAACAAAACTATGATTTTGAGCCGGATCTAGCAACTCAACCAAAACGCCCATTATTTCTTGATTGGCATCATCAGCGGCTCGATCAATTTCATCCAACAAAATAACTGGATTGTTTACACCCACCTCACACATGCCTCTGACTACTTTTCCTGGCTCGCTACCTAAAAGCAATCTGGAATTTCCCCTCAACTCTTTAGCCGAGCCCATGCCCCCAAAGGGAATTCTTATCAACTTTCTCTCCAGAGCTTCTGACAAAGCATAGGCAAAAGTTGTTTTACCTGTACCAACCAAACCCACTAATAATAAAATTGGAGCACGAAACTCTTCATCTTGATAGTTGCGACTGCGCAAAGACAATACCGAGATATACTCTAAAAAACGATCCTTTACTTCCTGCATGCCATAATGGTGCTGATTGAAGATCTCTTTTGCCTTTTGAATATCTAGTCTGTCTTGAGTTTTTTCTTCCCAGGGAATCTTTAAAATCCAGTCCAAATACTTGCTAACCTTCTCATACTTAAGATCATAATTCCCCAACTCAACACTTCGCTCAAGCGCAACTATGTCTCTTTTTGCCTTGTAGCGCAACTCTTCAGGCATTTTTGCTTGACTCACCTTGTTTTTGAGTTCAGCAATCTCTTGCTCAAGAATCTGTTGATAGTCTTGATTTGATTGAGGCATAAGCTAACCACCCTCCATAATTTTTTCTTTTGAAAGCAACCCCGTTTTGGCTCCATAACAGCCAACAACACTAGCAGAATTTCTTGCCCCATAAGTGGCTGCTTCTTGTGGAGTCTTGCCCCAAATAATGCCCGCCACAAAGCCAGTAGCAAAAGAGTCTCCGGCACCAGTTGTGTCAGTTACCTGTGAACTCAGGGCTGGAAAATGACAGGCATGTTTTTGTTGATAATAAACATCACCTCCTCTTTTTCCAGCAGTGACCACTACGTAGGGAAATGAGGAGAGAATTTGAGACTGAATATTCTCAATCATTGCCCATTCTTCTTGATTAAGCAAGAAAATCTCACAAGGAATTTCATCAATCGAAAGTTTTTTTTCAGCTAACATCATCAGCTCAATTTTTCCTGGATTCCAAGATAGTTTTGTAGATGTGCTGCGCTTGATAGACGCAAAAATTTTTTGCAAAGTCTTTTCCCTTCCACCGATGCTAGCCAAATGAACCCAACTTGACTCTGATATCCAGTAAGCCGAGATGTCAAAAGGGTCGAGCATGGCTGCAGCTCCTCGATGAACTAAAACAGATCGTTCACCCGCATCACAAATCAAGATAACTGAACCACCGGTTTGCTCCTTTTTCTCTGAAACAATTAGATTGGTAGCAACTCCCTGATCTTCAAGATCTTTGATTACCAAGTATGAAAAGTTATCTCTGCCAGTTTCACACATCACAGCTGTCTTAAAACCCAATCTAGCAAACCCAACCGCGGTATTACCGCCTCCGCCTCCAGTGTAAACATTGAAACTATCAACCTCTGTTTTGCCTCCATGAGTTTGACACAATAGAGGACCTTTGGAAGTATCCATCACCTCAAACTTGTGAGTGTGAACAAAGATATCAACCAAAGCTGAGCCAATCGTAATTACCTGATACATGTTCACAACCAGAGATTAATAAAACACCTTTTTAGAACTATTAGGATGACTACAAACACTCACCCCATTTTTGGCGTTACCCTTATTAAAACACGAAGCAGAAAGTGATTAAACTGTCACTTAAATTATGCAAGTATGTCAAAACGATTAAAAAGCTACCCTCTTGCCGCAATCTCTTTCTCAAAATCTGCAACTGCTTGCATTAGATCATCTTGATTGGAAACAATCTTATAAATAGATATTTCTTTCTCTTCAATGAAAAAGTTTGAGTTGATAACCTCCATGACTTCTCGCCAAAACTCTCCATACAAAATAATTGGCTTGTGATTTCCATAATACAGATGTGACAACAGCCAAGCAGTGGCCCATTCACTCAAAGTCCCAGTTCCTCCCTTAAAACAGATAAATAGATCCGCATAATAGATCAAGCCAAACATGCGTTCAATATAATTGGCGGTTGTATACTCAATGCTTACCTCATTTAAGGCATCTCTGCCTTCGAATTCGGGCATATCTTTTGGAGAAAAAGTTACTGCCACACTTTTGCCTGCAACCGACTCCGCACCCAAAGTTGCGGCCTGCATTATTCCTGGACCACCTCCATTAACTATGATTTTCCCAGAATGAGCAATAGCTCGCGCCAGTTGATAAACTTCCTGGTAAAGTTCGCTATCTGCTTCAATATCGGCACTCCCAAAAAAAGCTACTCGTTTAATTTCATTAGCTGTAAATTTTTCTGGAATTTGAATATTGGTCTTCATGAAACACCTTTCTACAGTTCGTTAAAGAATTGTTGTCTGATTCTTAATAATACTTTCTTAATGACATCACATCTTACCGAGTGACCGCTTTTTCTTGATTGATTACTGCGTCAACCACTTGCTGAGGATTTTCATTCTTCCACAACCAACTACCAATAGCAACAGAATCAACTCCCAACAAACTGAACTTCCCTAATAACTCTTCTTTAACGCCCCCATCAACAATCAGCTCGAAATCCAATGAGCGAGATAACTTCATGTTGATTAATTGTTGAATCTTGTCATAAATCGATTGCTGAAACTGCTGATCTTGAAAACCTGCCTCAACGCCCATTAGCTGAATCAGTTCTATCTTGTTGAAAGACTCCTCCTCAATCTCTTCAAGCGGAGTATATAAATCAAGCGACAGCCCAGCCTTCATTTTATTATCAATAACTAAATTGAGATATTCTTGCTGATTACTCATTCTCTCAATGTGAGCAATCACACCTCTTATCGGCAAATGACTTTGACAGTCGAGAATCTCATGAACAAAATCTAGAGGCTCCTCAACCATCAAATGAAAATCAAGCTGAAGGCTATCCAGATTCAAGTTCACCATATCAGTTGGAGTAACCGTTAAATTATCGGCAAACCGTCCATCAAGTACATCAACTTGAACTACCTCAACCCCATCAAGAGATTGAGCTATTTCGAGCTGAGATTCAACCTCATGAATTGAATCAGATAAAATTGCTGGATATATATTCATAAAAAGATCAATAGCTACTATCAATTATTTATTTTTACTTCTAGAAATCAAAAAATCGTCACAGCTGCAACTACTCCAACTGTTTTATTTGATCTATCCTTCTTAAATGCCTCTGATCATTAGAAGGTTGAGTGTCGATGAAAGCTTGAATTACTGACTGAGCCTCCCGATACTTCAAGTAATCTCCTCCAAGTGAAATCACATTGGCATGATTGTGTTCGCGAGCATGCACGGCTGATCTGACATCGAATACTTCCACAGCTCTAATTCCCCTGATCTTATTAGCGGCGATGGTCATTCCGCCACCCGACCGACAGATTAGCATACCAAGTGAATCTGAGTTTGATGCGACTTTTTGAGCAACTTGAGCGGCAAATAGAGGATAATCATCTGTGGAATCAAGCTCAAATGCTCCGCAATCAACCACTTTGGCTCCAATTTGCTCAAGCCACTTTTTTAGCTGTTCTTTGAGCTCAAAACCTCCATGATCAGCTCCTAAAAAAATGGTTGATGGAAGTTGCTGAGTATTTTTGTTAGGCATAGATGCTTTAGTATTTTTAATTTTTTTGATGAACTTTATTGTTAGGTTGATATTATTACAAGTTAAAAATTATTATAACCGCAAACTAGATTCCAAAAGGGCCCGCGCTTTGCGCGGGCCCTCTTTTTAAACACTTATATGTTAAGAAGTGAACTATCTAACTTTTCTTAACACTGGCATGCCGGTTCTTTTGGTTTCTACAACCTCATAGCCAGCTGGGACAGCTTCAATAGCACCATCACGCACATCTCTTGCGAAAAAGTAAATAGTTTGTACTCGACCATTCTTTAGAGTCACATCTCTCTTGTGGAGATAGTAGGTTTGACCCTTAGAGTTTGTGTAACTATAAGCATTCATATATGCTCCTTTTCTTCCCTCTATAGAGGGTAATTTATATTTGTACCGACTTGATGTTTATTCAACCTCCTGGCGGTAGTGTTACTACAATAGCAGACCCAGAGTAATTCCTCAAGTGGTATTTATTACTCTTTGAGTTTGTTTAGTTCTCTGTTAAATTATTAATTGTTTTCAACTTCAACTTCCTCAATCTCATCAACCTCATCAACCTCATCAAGTTCTATCATGCCTCGCAACAACTGTTTGCCCATAACGGAATCAGTAACTCCAGTTTGATCGGTAACAATCACTTCAAGTGGAAGTTGATCCTTAGAGATTGAAGCGCTGCCTAAATATCCAGCCTTGCTTCTTTCCAGCCTAAAAGCAGGTTGAGGCTGCAGATCCTGCGCTGAGAGCCAAACCTGATAATAAGAGTTTTCAAGCTCAGGTAAGTCAGCACTTACAGTTAGCAAAACTCGATCGCCCTCAGATTTGAATCTAACCTGTCCTACCGCTGGTTCTTGTGGTTCAGACTCCAACTCAACAGTACTTACATCCTGAGTTCCCTGAACAATTTGCAGTTCTTCTTGAGTTAAATCTTCAATTTCTACTTGAGTGATGTCAGCGACATCTCTCTGAGTACGAGTGTTGTACCAACGAAAGGCTAAAAACAATACCAAAAGTAAAGAAATGGTGGGTATTATAAATGGGTAATACTGTTTAAGTTTCATAGCAACCTTTCGCTAGTAATCGATAATAAATAATTTTTTTCTGTGAATAAATATAATTCTTAATATTTCAACTTTGAATTAATTTCTTGTATTAATTCGTCGTATAGTCGTATATCAGTTTGATGTTATTTTCTCTAATTTTCTATAGATGTCAATGATTACTTATTAGTTATTAGTATTTATAACTAATAACTATAAGGATTGCAAGGGTTTACAGGGCAGGAAATAATTAATTATGCAATAATCACAAGAAAGAGGTCGTTATGAAAAGAAGTTTTATTACTTCTTTGGCCAGAGTTGCTCTCCTGTTTCTTGATCAGTAATCTTTATTGCGCCTGTTGGACAACTCTGGGCAGCCAACAACTGAGCATCTTGATCGTCTCCAGCTTGATCAACAACCAAAGCCACGTCATCTTCAAGTTTAAAAGTTTTGGGAGCAATTCCAATACAACTGGCAGCTCCAATGCACTTATCTTTGTCAACTGATATTTTATATTTCATACTTTTTTATAATTAATTTCGCAAATTAGTAATGGTGTTAGATATGAGTTCATTTCTAAGTAGGAGCTAAGCATCATCAGAAAAAAATTAAAAAAACTTTTCGTGATGAATTTTCTTTGGGTCAACCCCTCTATCTATAAGCAATTTTTTAACATCATCGATCATGGCCTTTCCCCCACACAAATAGTAGCCAGCATTTGGAGGAAGATCATGCACTTGTAAACAGTTGGTGACTCTTCCTCTACAAAGACTCCATTCTTTTTCCGCTTTCGAAAGGGTTGGATGAAACTTGAAATTAGGGAATGTTTTCGCCCATCGAGAGAACTCGTCTTGCCAAACTAAGTGCGCTGCATAACGCAATCCCCAATACAAAGTGATTGGGCGCTTGTCATCTTTATTCTTTAGCTGATCAACAACCATACTGTGTAGGGGTGCCACTCCAGAGCCAGTACCTACAAGCACCAAAGATTCTTCGTCTGCACCATCTTCAATCACAAATCTGCCCATAGGTCCATGAAAGCTAACTTCTTCGCCCAGCTTCAAATTTTGCAGATATTTCACCCCGATACCTTGTGGGTCTGTATCAAGTAGAATCTCAATTCCATGATCTATGTCTGGATCGCTGCAAATAGAGTAAGCTCGCCTAACCCCATCATCATTAACTTTTATGGAAACAAACTGCCCTGCCTTAAAGTTTATCCTAAAGGGATTTTTTAACTCAAAATGAAGATGGGTAAACTTCTCGTTGTAAACCTCTACATTTTCAAAAATTGCGGTATATTCTTGTGGTCTTTGCATATGAATTAATAGAGATAAATAAATAAAATAATATTTAACGCAAATCTTGTAGTTTCTTATAGTGTGTCACTCTAGAGTGAAATGTCAAGTTGTTGTTGCCAATCTCTTCCATACCACTGGCCAATTGCCAATCGAACTATTGCTGTATACATTTGTGTGCGATCAACATATTTGTTTGTCATCACTCCAACAAGACCTTCCTGAGTTTTTACAGATCGACCATCAAAGTATCTTGAAAGAGCTGGTCCCATTTCAGCTCCATCAATGATTTCATCAGCAAGAAATTTTGGGATCAAAAATCTTCCACCATTAGCTAAAAAAAGATTTTTATCTTGATCAATAAGAGCTACCCAAACCGTTTCCCACATCTGTTTTTCTCCTTGACTGCATTCAAAAGTTACGCCACCTTCCAAACCTATTCCCAAATAAGTTTGTGAAGAATCGATTTCTTTGTACTCATTTTTTAAACTTTTTATTCCTTGTTGGTAAGCATTGGTTGCTCGATTAATGGCGCCTTGCTTTGTTTCCTCATCAGACATTGGTTGATCACTCACGCCACTTGAAACACTTAGGCCAATTACCTTGATTTTTTTAAAAGGAGAAGATAATGCTTTGCGTGTAGCATTGATCTTAACAGGGTTAGTAGAACCAACAAAAACGATCACTTAATCAAGTATCCGCAACTATTATTAATAAATTAGCTGACTATGATAACTATAATTTTTTCTAAACTATAGGCTCAGTAGCAGGAGGTAAACCATACTCATTCTCACCCTCATCTCCTGAAGTAGCCAATAATATAATCAACCAAATTATACCAATCAATGGGATGAGTGATACCAACATCATCCACCCGCTTTTACCAATGTCGTGGAGTCTTCTCACTCCAACAGCTAAACTTGGCAATAACACTGCTAAGCTGTACAAAGAGCTTAAACTAGACATTCTCATCATATTTCCCACAATCGACACACCCACTGAAACAAGAAGATTGATTAAAAAAAACATCCAGTACTCTCTTCGGCTAGCTCTTCCAGAAAAGTCTGAATATTTTTTCAAAACTGAAATATACCATTCCATAGTATCCTTTCATTAATTAATTCGCTAATTAATATATCATCATCTATCGAACAAAGTTTTTAACATTAACTTAAATATCGATCAAGATGAGTTACAACTTCAACTAGTTTGTCGATATCTTCATGACAGGAATAAACTCCAAAACTAATTCTCACAGTTGCCGGCCAACAACAATGACTATGAAGTGGCATACAGCAGTGATGGCCGGACCTCACCGCGATGTGGTGATGATCTAATATCTGTGCCACATCATGAGCTTGATATTTGTGATGAGCAAAGGATACGGGACCTAATCTCCCAATCTGATGCTCATTAGATTCATTTGCTTTAGTTGATCCGCAAATCTTAAGATCTTCAACTGCGTTGAGCTTCTCAAGAGTATATTTAGCTAAATCCTGCTCATGTTTAAGCACTTCATCCATACCGATTGCTGTTAAATAATCACATGCCACAGCCAATCCAACTGCCGAAGCCACGTCTGCTGTACCAGCAACAAATCTCTGTCTTGGATCAAGCTGAAAGGTAGATGATTGCGAATTAACTTGATCGATCATTCCTCCACCAAACAGCCATGGCCTCATTTCATTTTCCATCAAAATCTTTTCTTTAACCAATAGACCACCTACTCCCATCGGGCCATACATTTTGTGCCCACTAAAAGCAAAAAAATCTATCTCTAATTGATCAAAATTTATCTTGATTCTTCCAGCAGACTGAGCTCCATCGATTAAGATTTTTGTTTTGGGGGACACTTTTTTAACTATTTTAACTAAGGCTTGAAGATCTTGATAACTTCCCGTTACATTTGAAAGGTGGGTTATTGCCAACAACTTTGGAGTGTGCTGCTTTAGCTGTTGTTGTAAATCAACTTGATTTATTTGCCCATCTGAAGTCAAGTTGACTAGTTTCAACTTCGCATTTTTTTCTGCGCATACTTGTTGCCAAACAACAAGATTTGAGTGATGTTCAAGTGAAGTAGAGAGAATAACATCATCGGTTTCAAGCTGGTGTCTTGCCCAACCCAAAGCAACGCCGTTAATCGCCTCGGTAGTGTTTCGAGTGAGAATAAGTTCTTGATCTTTGGCTCCAAAGAATGAGGCTATAGTTTTCCTTGATTGTTCAAAAATTTCAGCGCTTTTTGATGCTAGAGAGTGAACGCTTCGTCCGGCATTGGCATTGTGCTGCAGATAATAATCACTAATTGCTGAGATGACTATTTGCGGTTTATGAGTGGTGGCAGCATTATCCAAATAAACTAAATCAGAGTGGGGAGGTTGAGAAAAAAGCGGAAAATCTTTTTTGATTAAAAGTGAGTTAAGCATAGCAGTTGCCACCTAGCTTAAAGCTTGACGAATAATGGCAGTTTCATAGTCACGCTCTGGACCACCAAAATCATATTGATCTAGTTGGTCAAGAGTGATCCACTTATAATCGACATGTTCACTAGAGATGCTTACCGGTGGCAAATGGTTATGATTGGCAAATTCCTTACCCAATGATACTATCCAGCCGCAGTTCACTGAATACAGTTGGCGCTCATACTCAAAATATGTCGCAAAGTATGCTAATTTGGTGATATCAAACTCAACTGGAGCAATTTCAATACCCGTTTCTTCTTTGATTTCTCTGGAAATATCGACCTGATGTGGATTAATTTGATTTGAGTTAAGAGAATTTGGCCACTCGCAGTTTCCTCCCGGAAGATCCCATTTCCCAGGCCTTGAGGTAGCATCTTCGGCTCGCTTGAGAATTAGCACCTTGTCGTTTGCAACCAGAGCAACTTTATGAAGAAGTTTAACGTTTTCTGTGAGTTGATGCTTGATATTAAGTGATGGCATACTGCCAATTGTAGCACAAAGCTCTTCAAGTTCAGATAAAATTTCTAGATTAATGCCATTTGCACACCGGCGTTTTTTTGAGGAGTAAAGCTAAAATCAACTTTGCACTCTATTAATCTGTTCCACTTGTTGCGAAAGGTTACTTTGCCATGCTTCATCCCATAATCATAGATGTCACGAGTCACCTTCACGTCTTGTAAACAATACTTTTCAAGCTCATCTAGCTGTCGATTTTGATAGTATTTAATTGCATCCAAACCATCACCAATCTTACCCGTGCCCAATGTTTCCTTCGCCACACTATCAAGTTTAATTCTATGACCAAAACTTTCCTTAATTCGATCCATTAAGTCAAGAGTAGGAATAGAGTCTATCTCTCCGGTGTAATAAGGAGCTAGTGCGGGCATATCAAAGCCATCAATGTTATAGCCAACTACAACATCGGCTTTTTCGAGTAAGGGAAACAAGTTGGGCAAATCTTCTTCGAAGTACGAGTGCATCTCGCCAGTACTTCCAAACTGCTCTCTAACATTTACTCCAACAAACGATACTCCCAATCTGTCGGGAAAGTAACCGCCCACTTCTCCAAAAGTTTGTTTAGTTTCGACATCTAAAATCACCTGCAACATACACAATTTTAAGTAAATAAGTGTGTGTCTGTTCTATCAAAAAGAAGAATGAAGTTCTAGAGTTGAATTGACGCAACAAATGGATTATTTAGCTTGAAGAAAAAGTTCTTCAACTTTTGACCAGTTGATCACTGCCCAAAAATTATCCAAATACTCTGCTCTGCGATTTTGGTACTTGAGGTAATAGGCGTGCTCCCAAACATCAACCGTTAATAGTGGCTTCAAGCCTTCGGATAGGGGTGAGTCTTGATTTGAAGTTGAGATAATTTGCAACTGATTGCTAGCATCTAAGACCAACCAACCCCATCCTGATCCAAACTGACCTGCGGCTGTCTGAGAAAACTCATCCTGAAATTTCTTAAAGCCCCATTTGCTTTCAATTGCATTGGCCAACTCGCCCTGTGGCTGATTATTCTGTTGCTCAGTTTCACTCAACTTTGCGACTGGTCTCAAAAGTTGCCAAAATAGAGAGTGATTAGAATGACCCCCTCCATTGTTAATAACCAACTGCCTTATCTCTTGCGGGATCTCCTTCAAATTCATCAACAACTCGTCAACAGTTTTTTGCTGCAAGTTCGAGTAACCTTCAAGAGCAGCATTGAGTTTATCAACATATCCTTGGTGATGCTTTGAGTGATGCAGCTCCATGGTGCGTTGATCAATATATGGTTCAAGTGAATCGTAATTATATGGCAGTTTTGGTAAAGTGTGCATTTAGCCTCCTTAATAACTAATTCTTTAACTTCAACAATGAAAATCATATCAAAGAAGTACTACTACAACCGTAAGTTTTATTACAACGCTGTTCTCAGCCTAAGGAGCTAGAGTTTTTACCCGCCTCATTGGCAATTCTCATCAACTCAATCACTCGATCTTTAAAGGTTGTTTGAATAAAGTTGGTTATTGCGTCTACATCTAGACCTTTCTCAACTTGTTTTAAACTGCCCAAATCCTCCCACAGAGCCGGCCCTACCACAAATCCCGACGCTCCGTTTTCCAGACACACCCTAAGCTGTTGTTTAAAATCATCATAATTCTGACGATCATTAATCAAAATCCAGGGTATATCTAATTCTGCAGTGAGAGTAGCTACCGATAAAGGATCAACTGGATTTTGCAAAGCAATAACATCGGTCATTTTTGATAACTCTTGAACTGCCACCAACTGATCATCAGCAAATGTTTCGGTTAGGTAGTTTCCTCCTTCTCTGTTATAAAGTTCCAACTTAAGCAACAGATGCATATCTAAGTAGTCACAATAGTCATAAATTTCGGCTAAAAGCTGCTTTTTTTTCAAAGAACTTTCTTCTTGCGGATGATACATCAACTCAAATTTGGCCAAACTATAGTTATTACTGATTTCCTCTAGTCCATAATCCGGAATAAGTTGGGGAGGAGTAAGAGGATCAACTTCTTCTGTTAAAGTGTTAAGTCTAGTGATGCAACCATTATTTTGAGAATATCTTGAGGCAGAAAAGCTATAAATTGGATCAATCACCAATCCCGTAAGATGCTGAGAGCCAACTTGACCCATTAAATCAAGAAAAGACTGAATTATCTCAACATTGTCAGGCATTGTAATATCAAGGCCCAGCTTTTTTGCCAAAAATGGAGCAACGTCAAGTTCAAGCAAACCAATCATCTTTTTCTCGGATTGAATAGTGGGCAGAAGCATATTTTAAGTATACAACATGCTTGATAAAAAATGAGCTGGCGCAAAATTACTTTTGCGCCAGCCCTATTTAATTCAAATGCAAAATAACAAACAGCTGCTATCGCTTATTTTGATAACTGTTGCGTCGATTGTTATTTGATCCACCTCGTGAAGAGCGATTATCGCTTCTTCCTCTGGAATTGCCATTGCTGTTTTGGCGATGCTGCTTAATCTTTTCTGCTTGCTCTTTGGTGAGCATAGATAGTCCAATCTTGCCATCATCTTTAATCTCAGAAATTCTCACCTTCACCGCATCGCCCAACTTTACAAGCGTATTAGGATCTTTGACAAAACCCTCCGCCATCTGAGAAATATGGACTAGGCCTTCGCGACCCGGTAAGTACTCAACAAAAGCTCCATAGCTTTCAATGCGGGTTACTTCACCTTCATATTCTTCATCAACCTCAACCGTTTTGAGAATGTTCTCGATCATAGTTCTGGCTTTGTTGATTGCTTCTTGGTCGCTGCTGGCAATGTTGGCTACACCTACATTTCGCTCCTCATCTTCATCAATGTCAACCTCAGCTCCACTTTGAGCAATGATTTCCTTGATGATCTTGCCTCCTGGTCCGATCACTTCTCCAATTCTGTCGACAGGGATAGTCACTTGATCAATCTTGGGAGCAAATGAACTCAACTGTTCTCGTGGCTCGCTGATCGTTTTTAACATCTCGTTCATGATGTGCAATCTGCCTTTGTGAGCCTGCTTTAGAGCTTGACGCAAAATGTCGATAGTAATCCCCTTAAGTTTAATGTCCATCTGAATGGCGGTGATGCCTTTCTTGGTTCCGGCCACTTTAAAGTCCATATCGCCGATGTGATCCTCCAAACCTTGGATATCAGACAGAACTACATACTTACTCAAGTCTTCATTGCTCATCAGGCCCATGGCGATACCTGCCACCGGACTTTTAATTGGTACTCCAGCTGCCATTAGTGACATAGTTGAACCACAGACAGAGGCTTGGCTGGTTGAGCCGTTAGATGACATGATCTCGCTGACCACCCGAATGGTGTAAGGAAACTCTTCCTGAGAAGGAATCATCGGCAACAAAGCTCTTTCGGCTAAAGCTCCGTGTCCTACCTCACGGCGTTTAGGATAACCAAAGCGCCCAGCTTCGCCAGAAGCGTAGGGAGGCATATTGTAGTGATGAATGTAGTGGCGCACTTCTTCTCCGTGGATATCTTCAATAGTTTGTCCTAATGAAGGGCTGCCCAATGTAGTAACTGTCATCGCTTGGGTTGCGCCGCGCTTGAACATGGCACTACCATGAGCTCTTGGGAGTAGATCAACCTCGGTCCAGATTGGGCGAATCTCTTCTGATTTTCTGCCATCTGGCCTAACACCTTCATCCAGAATCATTTTTCTGGCTGTTTTCTTCATCAAATCATAAACAGTATTTTTTACTTCTTTTGCCTCGACTTCAACCGAGTCTTCTTCGTTAAATATATACTCATTAAGATATGACACCATCTCTTCCACCAAAGCATCTAGATCAAACTCTTCAAGTCTGCCTTGTTTATTAACCGCATCAGATATCTGTTTGGCATACTTATCAGACAATTCATGAGAGATTTTCTCTGACCTATCGCTTTCTTCCTGAGATGCTGGAGTAACTAACTCAACCTTCTCTTGACCAACTTTCTCCACAATCTTATTGATTTGGGTACAGATCTTTTTGAGTTCTTTTTGAGCTTTGTCGATGGCTTCTAACACCACTTCTTCATCAACTTCATTAGCTCCAGCTTCAACCATAACCACAGAATCACCAGTGCCCGAGACAATCAGGTCAAGATCTAGCTCTTCTTGCTGGGACTCAGTTGGATTTAAATAGTATTTTTGATCTTCATGTTGATAGCCAATACGCAACCCTGCAACTGGACCATCAAACGGAATCTTAGACATACTCAGCGCCAATCCTGTTGCCACCAACGAGATCATGTCGTGACTGTTCTCCTGATCGTAGGAATAAACAGTGCTCACTATTTGAACTTGATTGGTAATGCCCTCAGGAAAAAGAGGACGAATAGTGCGGTCGATAACACGAGCTTTGAGCACTGCGTCATCGGTTGGTCTGCCTTCGCGCTTCACCCAACGCGAACCTTTAATCATGCCGCTTGCATAAAGCTTCTCTTCGTACTCCACACTGAGTGGGAAGTAGCCCCAGTCAACCTTGCCTCCTAGGGCAACGGTCACGTGAACCACCGTCTCGCCACAGCGAGCCAGCACAGCCGCAGCAGTCTGCTCACTGAATTTACCGATAGTAAACTCGATGGTTTTATCTCCCACCTTGATTTCATGTTTATATTGATCAGTATATGTTGTTTTTGACATATCCTTTTTCTTTCTAGCAGAAAATCCAGCACAACTGTCAGTTTTGCTGCATTAACAGATCTCTGCCAATAACCTTGTTTGGTTTAGTTTAATAATATTTTTGATTAAAGCGAAAAAATTCATTCCGCCTGAGGAAGACGAAGGTCTGATTTAATAGACTTGCTGCGGGAAAACATAAAGATTTTGCCTTATGTTCTTTCGTAACAAATCTACTTAGCTTGACCCCAAACTTCCGATAATTGTTAATGCTAGGATGTATTATAACCGACCATCAGCAAAATATCAGCCTTAATAGTCTTTCCCCTCTATTCAAATAAATGATTCGTTAATTGCTGATATACTTGAAACAGAAATAAATTATTCATTAGTTATTTGTAATTGTATTAATTATTAATTCAGCCTATGGAAAATAAAGCGGGTGCACCAACAAATGCAGAGAATGAAACCTTGAATGTAAGTCAGGTTAAAGACATTTTAAGGGAAAAAGGGTTGCTAATTTTCGAACCCACCCTAAATACAGTTGTTGAGCATCTACAAGACAACGATCTTAGCCTTACTACTGAGGAAGTAGCAAGTTTTCTTTACGCAGTTTTTAAACCTATCGATAAAGCAGTCAAAAATCTGCCAGAGGCCCTTGCATTTAGACAAATGGAGCAGCAACTAGATGGAAAAAGTGTTAAACAATTTCTAGCAGACCTAGAAGATGTACAAACTAATGCTCAGTCAGGTCAATCTAATCAAACTACTTCATCTGCGCTTGAGCATTCACCAGCTCAAAAAGATGGTGGACCAGTGACAGGGTGGAGGTCTCTTACAACTGATAATAAAACTCCTGACAGCCTCATAACAGATCATTCAAAAGCAGAATCACCCACGAATCAAGGTCCAGTTCTGGGATGGAAAGGCACGTTGGAGGGAGAGAAGGCTCCTGAGCCAAAGAAAATTTCTTAAAAGTGGGAACACTACTTCTTCAACCCCAGCTTCTTGATTAAAGTGTCGTATCGTTCCTGACTTCTTTCACTCAAGAAGCGCAATAAACGTCGCCGCTTTGAAACTTGGCGCAATAAACCTTTTCGTGAGTGATCATCTCCCTTGTGATCTTTAAGATGATCGGTTAGCTCTTGAATACTGGCAGTAAGAAGAGCAATCTGTACTTCTGGAGATCCAGTATCACCTTCAAAGAGTTGATATTCCTTAATTATTGCTGTTTTTTGGCCTTTAGATAATGCCATGGTATACCTCCTGTTAGAGTTCCCTTGATTGGCGAGAAATATTCGATCCAGCCAACAAAGTAACCAATAGTTATTAAAATTCTTTTTTATAAGCCGTGATTATATCACCTTTTTTAAAATCTAGTCTTTTATTTTTGAAAGCTAGGCCCGCTTCCCCCTTGGCCTTAATCACTTCAACATCATCTTTACCATGTTTCATACTGGTAATCACTGGGCGCGCAATGATCTGATCATCTCTAACTAAATAGAGACTATCATGACGATTAATCTCGCCGGTAATTACCCTAACACCGGCAATTTTACGATTATTATAATCAAAAATCTGAAGAATCTCAGCCTTGCCTAATTCCACCTCTCCATAATGAGGATCCATCAGCTTTAGCATCTGTTCTTCCAAATCTTCAAGCAAATGATAAATCACTTCGTATTGTTTTAGGTGCACTCCAAGCTGCTTGGCTGAATGTTTCATTTTAGAAGGAATCTTCTGACCAAAAACAACAACAACGCTACCAGTGGCTGCGGCCAGTTCAAGATCTCCATCCGTAAGGGGACCAACAGAAGCACTAATCAACTCAACGGTGTCTTCATCTAAAGATTGCACTATCGCTTCCAAAGTACCTTTTACGTCTGCTTTCACTATCAAGTTGAGTTTTTCCTTTTCGCCCAGAAGAGAGGCTATATCTACATCATCCCACGAAAACTCAGTTTCTCCCTCTTGATCACTTACTTCCTCAAGTGCTTCATATTTGGCCTGAGCATCTCGAACAATTGCGCCAACTTCGGGTACATCATTCAGCCCAAGAATCTCGGCTGGTTGTCCTGGCACGACTTTTTTTAACTGTTTTCCTGTTTCATCTGACAAAGATTTCACCCTGCCTTCAATTCCATCAACTTCTAGATTTTGACGTATCTTAAGAGTTCCCTGTTGAACAATCACTCTTGCCACTGGACCTTTATGCTGATCTTTCGTTGACTCAATCACAACTGCTTCTAGAGGAGCTTCATCATCGGCATTTAGTTCAAGAAGTTCAGCCATCACCAACACATTGTCAAGCAGTTCATCTACGCCTTTACCTTTGAGGGCACTGATCTCGATGGCATCGATATCACCTCCATACTCTTGAACTACAATGTCATGTTCAGCCAACTGCGTTTTGGTTAATGTGGGGTTTGCTCCTTCCAAATCTATTTTATTGAGAGCAACCAAGCAAGGTACCTTAGCTTCTTTAATGTATCGAATAGATTCAATGGTTTGAGGTTGAACACCATCTTTAGCGGAGACAACTAAAATTACCAAGTCTGTGATTTGAGCTCCACGCTCTCGCATCTTGTTAAAAGCAGCGTGACCTGGAGTATCGATAAAGGTAATCTTCTTCCCTTTGAAGGTAATTTGATAAGCTCCAATGTGTTGAGTAATACCGCCCACCTCTCCTTCTTGGACTTTTGTTTGACGAATATGGTCTAACAGAGTAGTTTTTCCATGATCAACATGGCCTAGAACAGTAATAATTGGCGGTCGATTCTTTTTCATTTTATTCAGTAGTTTCGCTAGATTCTCTTTGAGCTAATTCTTCGTGATATTCTGCTAATTTTTGTTTTATCAACTCTTGTTGATCTTTTTCAAGATCTTCAGCTTCTTGCCACTTGTCAGTAAAGCGATCAAGATCATAGATGGTGGTCAGTTTCCGTTGAACTAAGAACTCACGCGCTTCTGGAGTTAAGCCTTCCCAACTATCGATCTCATACTCTTCTTCACCCGTAGCATGAGACTCAATTTCTCCCTCAGCAGACTTAATTGTAATATAGTAACCTGTAAGTTTAGCAGCAAGTCTCACATTTTGACCTCCTCGACCAATAGCCAATGAGAGTTGATCATTGGGAGCGGTCACAACCACCTTTTTCGCCTCTTCATCAATCTCAATTAGCAAATTGTCTGCTGGAGCCAAGGCCGCCTTGAGATAAGTGGTTACGTCTTCGTGATAAGGAACAATATCTATTTTTTCGTTGTTAAGTTCCTCAATAACTTTCTGAACCCTAACTCCTCTTTGACCAACGCAAGAACCTACCGGATCAACTCCCTCTTGAGTTGAGTGAACAGCAATCTTTGTTCTAACACCTGCCTCTCTTGCTACAGCGATAATTTCTACCGCCCCCGAACCGACTTCTGGAACTTCTCGTTCAAACAATTTAGAAACCAGTTGTGAAGTTGCACGCGATACAATAATTGAGTCGCTATGATCTTCATCTTCAATTTCCTTAATCAATACTACAATTCTTTGATTTTTGCGGTAGAACTCACCTCGCATCTGTTCTTGAGGAGGCATGAGAGCCTGACCGCGACCAATTTCTAAAATTACTGTGCCTCGATCCATTCTTAACACCTGACCAGTAACAATTTCTCCTACTTTGTCTCTGAACTCGTCAACTATCTGAGTTTTTTCGCTGCGACGAATTTCTTGCAAAATTACCTGCTTAGCTGTTTGGGCGGCAATGCGACCAAAACCAGCTGGAGTTACTTCTTTATGTTTAGATTCATCTTCATCCCACTTAAGAATCTCGTTGGTTTCCTCATCTCGCTCCAAAACAGAAGCTTGAAATATATGAGCCTCGCCAGTATCTTCATTCAAAGTCACATAGTAGTAGAATTCATCATCTAGTCCGCCCGTTTCTTTACGATAAGCAGAAATGAGAGCATGCTTAATTGCTTCATGAATTGCTTCTGGCTCAATCTTTCTTTCTTGTGCGATTTGAGCAATTGCTGAAGCAAACTCAGTGCGAACAACTTGGTTTAAATTTGCCATATGTTGTGTGTCGTTAGCGACTAATAAATTTATATTTTTTTATCTTTTGATTACAGGAAAAAAGAAAAACGCACTTTTTCAGTCCGTCAAACCCTGTCCATCATTCGTTTTTTTCCATCAAATCTTGAAAGACAATGCTTATTATAGCTGATATCTCAAAAAAAACCAGGTGTCTATCTAGTTTGAGATCGTTTAGCCACCAGCAACAGCCTGAAGCAAAAAGTTTGCCAAGTCATGAACAGAAGGAAAAGCAAAATCAGCTCTTTCGTCTTGATCATAAACCAAAGCTGTATGCATGCCAATTTCCTTTGCAGTTGCTAGATCTGTTTCATAACGATCACCAACAAATAAATGTTCTTGAGGTGAGACTTGAGTAAAATCCAACAGATATTGATAGGGTGCAATCGATGGTTTAAGCTCACCAGTTTCATCAGGTGCGCTAATAATCTTTTTGAAAAAACTTAATGAAAAGCCAATTTTTTCAAGTTTCAGCAGTGAATATTTCAATGGAGCATTTGTGCAAATAATGTGCTCAAAACTATTTAGTTGAGATAGCTGTTCAACCAGTTTTTCGTCTGCTTGAATCGAAGTCAGCTGGGTTTCATTAAACATCTTTTCGCTATCAACAACATTTATTCCCAAACTTTCTAAAACTAAAGTATTGCTATGAAGACGCTCATATAGATTTTGATAAATTGACTCTGCCTCGTTTAAAGAGATATCTTTTAAGTTAGCCACCATCTGATAGACATTGAAGCGAATTCTGGAAAATAGCTCATCAGTTATTTCGTACAAAGTGCCATCCAAATCCCAAATAATATACTTAAGATCCTTAATCCATGAATTGTTATTTCTCATAAATCTTTCTTGTGGGAAATAAACCTAAAATAATAATTTTCCAACAATAAATCTTACATCTACTTAAACATCCATCTCTTTGAGGTGCTCGAACAGTTTTTTTTGTTCTTTATTTAGTTTTTCTGGAATCCTCACCTTCAAGCGAACATACAAATCGCCACGACCACCACCTCGAAGATGCCTAATTCCCTCACCTCTAAGTCTCACTAAAGTATGAGATTGTGTTCCTGGTCTGATTCTTAAGTTGAGCTCGTTATCAAGAGTTTTTACCTGCTTGGTTCCACCCAATACTGCCAAACTTAATGGGATATCCTGATCAAGATACACGTCATAACCCTCTCTCTTAAAGCGAGGGTGAGGCTTAACATCAATCGAAATATCAAAATCATCAAATCTAATGCGGGTACCATCATCAGCCCCTGCTGGAACCTTGATTTTTCTTTTTTTGCCATCTATTTCAACTTCCTTTGTCACTCCGTTAACCGCTTCCATAAACTCAATTTTTAAACTATACCGTTGTCTTCTTGCTTGACGCGAAAAGCCTCCTCCAAAAAATGATTCAAAAATCTCAAATGGATCGCCAAAGTCAAAATCTCCAAAAGGATTTTCTCCACCGCTTCGGTAGGTGTAAGTAAACGGACCCGATCGAGCTCCCCCGGCAAAAGGATTTGAGCCCATGCCACCAGCTCCGCTAAAGGCAGCGTGACCAAACTGATCGTATGCCTGACGTTTTTTCTGATCTGAAAGAATTTGATAGGCCTCGTTAATTTCTTTGAATTTATCTTCAGCATCAGCTGATTTATTGTGATCAGGATGATACTTCAAGGCAAGCTTGCGATACGCTTGCTTTAACTGAGTTTGCGTCGCATCTTTGCTCACTCCTAAAATCTCGTAATAATCTCTTTTTGTTGTCATACTTTGTTTTCAATTTCGGATGATTTTGCTTAACAATCTGCTAATTATATCTCAGCTTAACTACAGTCCAAAAAGCAGTTACTCCATCTTTCCAGGTGATCTTTTTCCCCTCATCAAAACCCCTGCCTACATAACTAATTGGAACCTCAAATATTTTAATGTTTCTTTTTAAAATTTTACAAGTTACTTCTGGCTCAAAATCAAAGCCGTTAGCTTGAAGAGCTAGTTCTCTCATCAATCCAGAGGGAATCAATTTATAGCATGTTTCCATATCTGACAAGGTTGTATCATAAAGTAAGTTTACCAAAGCATTAAGAAAGTGATTTCCTACTCGATGCCAAAAAAGTAAATTTGAGTGTGGGCCCAAAAATCTTGAACCGTACACCACCTCTACGCCTTCACGCTCAAGATAATGGAGTAGTTGCTTGATATCTTGAGGATCATACTCTAAGTCTGCATCCTGAATGAGGATATAATCGCCAGCTGCTTTTGACAAACCCAAACGAATTGCACTACCTTTCCCTTGATTTTGCTGATGAAATATTTTAATTTTTCTAGATCTAAGTGAATCTAAAATTTTTTTTGTATTATCACTTGACCCATCGTTGACCACAATAATTTCGCCAATTTCCCTAACCTTAAGCAACTTTTGTAACAATTTATTTACTGTTTGCTCTTCATTGTAAACCGGAACGATAACCGATAGCTTCATGGGTTACTTTTCTTATTTCAATCCAAAACAGCCCCAAAAGTGGAGCTGTTTTGAAATGCTCATTGCTAAATTAATACTAATTAACAACTTCTCCTTCTTCTACTTCATTCTCATTCTCTTCATCTTTTTTGCTCTCGTCAGCGGCTTTACTTTGAGTTTGTTCAGTTGCCTCAGCCTGCTGTGATTTTTGCATCGCTTCACCGAGTTTTTGGGCCACAGTCAAGGTTTGCTCAACCGCCTGATCAAGTTCCTCTTTAGTTGAATCCTCTTTTTGAGAGAGTTCCTTGAGTTTTTTAACAGCCTCCTCAATCTCCTTTTTATCTTTTTCGTCTATCTTGTCTCCGTAGTCTTTGAGCTGTTTTTCAAGCTCAAAAGAAACTCCATCGGCTTTATTGCGAGCTTCAACCAGCTCTTTTTTCTTCTTGTCTTCTTCGGCGTGTTCCTCGGCTTCTTGCTTCATCTTTTCCACCTCTTCATCTGAAAGATTGGTGGTGTTCTTGATCGTAATCGACTGCTCTTTACCGGTAGTTTTATCTTTAGCTGAAACGTTCAAAATACCATTAGAGTCGATATCAAATTTCACCTCAACTTGAGGTACTCCACGAGGAGCAGGAGGGATGCCATCCAAAATAAACCTACCGAGTGATTTATTGTCAGAGGCCATCTCACGCTCTCCTTGTAACACATTAATCTCAACTTGGGTTTGATTATCGCCTGCAGTAGAGAAAACATTAGAAGCACTGGTGGGGATGGTGGTGTTGCGATCAATTAAAGGAGTGCGAACTCCGCCCAGGGTTTCAATTCCCAAGGTTAGAGGAGTTACATCTAACAGAACTACATCTTGAACATCACCCGCAATCACACCCGCCTGAACAGCAGCTCCAACAGCCACCACCTCATCCGGATTAACTCCTTTATGAGGAGCCTTGCCAAAAAACTCTTTTACTTTCTCTTGAATCTTAGGCATTCTAGTTTGACCACCAACCAAAACTACCTGGTCAATTTCACTAGCCTTAATTCCCGCATCTTTGAGCGCTTTTTGAACAGGCTTAAGAGAATTTTCAATCAAGTCATCTACTAATTCCTCAAGCTTAGAGCGAGTCAGCGACATAGTCAAGTGAAGAGGATTGCCATCTTTACTTTGAGTAATGAAGGGCTGATTGATCTCTGTTTGTTGAGAAGTTGAAAGTTCAATCTTGGCTTTCTCAGCCGCATCTTTAATTCTTTGTAGAGCCTGATTATCCTTAGACAGATCAACATCATGTTCTTTTTTGAACTCTTCGATAATCCAGTCCATTACTCGTTGATCAAAATCATTTCCGCCCAAAAAAGTGTCTCCATTGGTGGACTTAACTTCAAACACTCCATCTCCAATTTCAAGAATTGAAATATCAAACGTACCACCACCCAAATCGTAGACAGCAATGACTTCATTGCCTTTTTTGTCCAATCCATAAGCTAGCGAGGCAGCAGTTGGTTCATTTACAATTCTCTCAACCTTCAAGCCGGCAATTTCTCCTGCCTGCTTGGTTGCCTGACGCTGCGAATCATCAAAGTAAGCGGGAACAGTGATTACTGCTCTCTCTACATCTTCACCCAAGTAACTCTCTGCATCTCTTTTGGCTTTCATCAGCACTTGAGCTGATATTTCTTGAGGCGTGTACTCTTTGCCATCAACTTTAACCACCGCCATACCATCCTTGCCTTCTGAAATTTCATAAGTGGCATGTTTAATAGCTTTTTTAACTTGAGGATCACTGTATTTGCGTCCGATATAACGTTTAACTGATTCAACAGTTGTTTTTGGGTTAAGCACCATCTGCCTTTTGGCAGGTTCGCCGACGATGATTTCCTTACCTTTGAAGGCAACTATTGAGGGAAAAGTGTTTTTTCCTTCAGCAGAGGGAATGATTTTAGGAGAACCACCTTCCATTACTGCCACTGCCGAGTTGGTGGTACCCAAATCGATACCAATTATTTTACCTGTTGCTGTTTTTGGCATATTGTTACGTCCTTTCTTAAGATTTACTTGTTGCTTATTATTTTTGTAATTGCTACTAGTTCAAACGATTTATTACTGTTGCAGTTGCTTTTTTTCACCCAGAATGACTTTTGCATGTGATAGCACCTTATCTTTGAGTTTATATCCTGGTTGCAATACATCAATTACTATCTCTCCCTCACCCTTTTTTTCAACTGCCTCCATTGTTTCCAAGTCAAATTTTTTACCCAGTGCCCCAATCTCTTCAACGCCAGCTTCGCTCAAAACCTGCTTCAATTGATTAACCACCATCTCTAATCCTTGATCCTCTAACTGGGCAGCCGCTTTTTTCAAGTGGTTAAAAACGGGCAGTAATGACTCTAGTAGTTGTTGATTAGCAAAAC
>CAYXBZ010000005.1:0-28725 GCA_964463605.1 uncultured Pseudomonadales bacterium
AATATGTGAAAAAGCACAAGATACCAGTGAAGCAGACGGCCGATTGTCCTTACTCATACGATGACAACATGTGGGGCGTGACAGGCGAGAGCGGTGAGATTGAGGATCCCGCCTTAATTCCTCCGCTAGAAAAGATTCTGCAGGTCTGCACCTTGCCCGAGAAAGCTCCCAAGAAGCCGGAGTTGGTAGAGTTGGAGTTTGTGCGCGGTTTACCGGTAGCGGTCAACGGCAAATCGATGCCGCTGGCTGATTTGATTATCCACCTTAACAAACTCGGAGCCAAGCATGGGGTGGGTATTGCTCATCATATTGAGGATAGATTGGTTGGCTTGAAGGTGCGCGGCATCTATGAGGCACCGGCTGCCGAGATTATCATCAAGGCTCACTTTGATTTGGAGAAGTATGTGTCTACGGGTCGCGAGAATGAGTTCAAGTCGCTGGTTGATACCAAGTGGGCATATCTTTGCTATGGCGCACTTTGGTATGAGCCGCTGATGTCGCACCTGAATGCATACCTGGACAGCGTTAACCAAAAGGTCACCGGCAAGGTCACCGTTAAGCTGCTGGCAGGCAGAGCAGAAGTGGTGGCAGTGGAGAGTCCCAACGCTCTCTACAAACCCAAGTTGGCTACCTTCATGAAGAACAGCAGTTTTAACCAAAACTGCAGTGCCGGCTTTATCGAGATCTACTCTCTGCAGATGAGAACCGCTCAAGGGCGCAAAGGTTACGCGCTCTTCACTATCGGCGATGAAAAAGACAAGAAAAAGTTTGCCCCTCTGGCCCAGAAACTCAGCCAGATGGGATTTGAACTCTACGCCACCAAGAACACTCACGGCTATCTCAAAAAACAAGGTTTGAGCTCAATCTTGATCCACAAAATGTTTGAGGAGAAGCAGCCCAATCTGCAAGATATGCTCAAGCAGAATCGGTTTGATGTGATCTTTCATGTGCCATACTCTGATCAGTCGACTGATGACACCCAAGACAGCCAGTCAATTCAGGAGTGGGCGGTCAAGAACAACACCCCATACATCACCCGCTTTGAACAAGCTCAAAACTATGTGAGAAAGATGGAAAAAAGAATGGTAAATCAGGAAGGAGGGAAATAATGACAGCTCAGAGCCAAGATTGGGACATCAAACAGCATTTATTAAAGATGATCGAGGAGGCCGGCGGCTGGGTAAATACTCATGCTCATCTGGATCGCGCTTACACAATTGATCTAGACAGCCTCCAGTTGGGCAACGAGCACCTTCACCAAAAGTGGGAGCTGGTTGATGAGATCAAAAGTACCTCAACGGTTGATCAGATTTACGATCGGATGGCTTTTGCTCTAGAGAAGCAAAGAGAGCAGGGAGTGACGGCCTTGCTGAGTTTTATTGATGTTGATCCGGTGATTGAGGACAAGGCGATGAAGGCGGCTGTTAGGCTGCGCGAGGCTAACTCTGATATGAATTTGTTGTTTGCCAATCAAACTCTTAAAGGAGTGCTGGAAAAAGAGGCAAAGCGCTGGTTTGAGCTTGGCTCTGAGTTTGCCGATATTATCGGCGGTCTGCCCGGCAAGGATGCCGGTCATGAAGAGGAGCATCTGGATGCAATTCTGCACAAAGGCAAGGAGCTAGGCAAGATGGTTCATGTGCATGTGGACCAGCTTAATACCGCTCAGGAAGAGGAGACGGAGCTGCTGATCAAGAAAACCAAAGAGCATGGAATGCAGGGCAGGGTGGCGGCCATTCACAGTGTGTCGCTGGCTGCTCATCCGCAGGAGTATCGCCAAAAGATTATTAGCGAGCTGGCTGAGGAGCAAATTGGAGTGATTGTCTGCCCAACTGCTTGGATTGACTCGCGTCGCAGCGAGGAGCTGGCCCCGATTCATAATGCTATTGCGCCAGTGGAGGAGTTGGTAGCTGCCGAGGTACCAGTTGGTTTGGGCACTGACAACATTGTCGATGTCTACAAGCCATTCACCGATGGGCAGATGTGGATGGAACTGAGATTTTTACTGGAAACATGTCATTTTTATGATCTTGAGGCTTTAACCAAGATTGCCACTAGCGGTGGCAGAAAGGTGCTGGGACTAGCATGAAAAAAGGTAAGCAAAGTGCCAACAAACTAAAGATAAAGTTCTTGAATAAGTTCTGGGAATCACCATTGGTGTTGGCTTCCGGCATCTTGGGGACAGAAGCAGAGCTAATGGCCAGGGTGGCAGCCACTGGCATTGGGGCTGTGACCACCAAGTCGTGTGGCCTAGAGCCGCGCTCCGGTCACGAGAATCCGACCGTGATTGCGTTGGAACACGGCTTGTTAAACGCGGTGGGCTTAAGCAATCCTGGCGTTGAGGCCGAGATCATCGAGATCAAAAAACTCAAAAAAATACTTAAAAAACAGCAGCTTAAAACCAAGGTCATTGCCAGTTTTTTTGGCTTTAGCGCCGATGAGTTTTTGCAAGTTGCAGAAAAATTAGTCACAGCAAAGCCAGATTATCTGGAAATGAATCCTTCTTGTCCCAATGTGGCCAGCGAAAACAAGGAGTGTTTTTCTGACACTCCATCAGGAATTTATCAACTCACAAAAGCAGTAAAAAAGCTAACAGGAGATACTCCGTTAATCGTTAAACTTTCGCCCAATGTAGCCAATATTGTCAGCATTGCTCAGGCTGCTTGTGACGGGGGAGCCGATGCCATCTGTGCCATCAATACCCTATTTGGAATGGCGATTGATTTAGAGTCTGGCAGGCCAATTCTTACCAATAAAATGGGAGGTGTTTCTGGTCCGGCTATTAAACCGGTGGCGGTGCGCTGCGTTTACCAAATCAGCCAAGCGGTCAAGGTGCCGGTGATCGGTTTGGGTGGAGTGAGTTGCGCTGAAGATGCTCTGGAGATGACATATGCTGGTGCAACTGCGGTAGGAGTAGGCAGCGCTGTTTACCAGGGCGGAATCAAAGTTTTTTCAAAAATCAATAATGAGTTGGACGATTGGTTAGAAAGCAAGAACATCAGTTCAATTAGCAAACTACGAGGAAAGGCTTGGTAAATATGTGCAACACAACTCAACACCCAGCATCAAAGCCCATCGCGGCTACGGTAAAAAAGATTGTGCAAGAAAATCACCGTACTGTCAGCATTGTTACCGATGCGAAAATAGAGGCAAAGCCGGGGCAGTTTTTAATGGTGTGGCATCCGGATAAAGCCGAGAAGCCTTTCTCGATCACTACTATCTCTCCTTTAAGCTTTACAGTTCAAGAAGTGGGCGAGTTCTCCCAATTCTTAGTAAGGCAGCTAAAAAAAGGAGACAAGATTTGGTATCGTGGGCCGTTTGGAGATGGAGTTTATCGAGTGGTTAAAGGCAGAAAGATTTTGGTGGCGGGTGGCTGTGGCTGTGTGCCGCTGTATGCGCTAGCCCAATCAATCAAAGAGGAAGAAGGAACAAAAGATACATTAATAATAGTTGGAGCCAGAGACAGCAAGGAGCTGTTGTTTGTTGATAAGTTTAGTCAGCTAGGTTTTGAGATTAAGGTTGCCACTGATGATGGTTCACAAGGGTTTCATGGCAATGGTGTGGAGTTACTCAAAAAGCATTTGGAGCAAGTAGCCTGTGTTTATAGCTGCGGTCCTTCGCCGATGTTAAAAGCTTTGGCTGAGGTGTGTCAACAGGCTGGCGTCCCGATTCAAGTCAGCTTGGAAGAGATCATGAAATGCGGTTTTGGAGTGTGCGGCTCATGTGCGCGGGGAGGGAAGCTAGTCTGCAAAGACGGTCCGGTTTTTGATCAGTGGTTGGAATAACAATTATCTATGGAGTTATAGATGCCAAAAAATAAATCGGTAATCGATGTTCTTGAGTCAGTTGGCGCAGTGATGCGTAACGACCACTTTGTTTATACGTCTGGTAAACATGGCAGTGTTTACATCAATAAAGATGCGCTTTATCCGCATGTGGAGCAAACAGCCCAGGTAGGCAGGATGATGGCCGAGAAGTGTGCTCATCTGGAAATTGATTCAATTGCTGCTCCAGCTTTGGGTGGCATCATTCTTTCGCAGTGGGTGGGATTTCATCTTTCTCAGCTTAAAGGCAAGCCGATCTACTCGGTTTATGCTGAGAAGGACGGGCGGGGAGGTTTTGTGTTTGCTCGCGGCTATGATCAGTACATCAAAAACAAAAAAGTACTAGTGTTAGAAGATTTAACCACTACCGGCGGTTCTGTCAAAAAGGTGGTCGAGGTGGTCCGCTCTTATGAAGGCGAGGTGGCTGGAGTTTGTGTCATGGTTAATCGTAACCCTGATGTGGTTAATCAAGAGATGTTTGATGCACCATTTTTCTACTTAGGAGAGCTGAAAGCCGAGGCGTATGATGAGGATGATATGCCGGCAGAATTAAAGCAAAGGCCGATCAATACAAAAGTAGGACACGGTAAAAAATACTTGGAGGAAAAAGGAAGCAAATGAGCATTATTGAAAAACTTGATCAAAGAGCGAAAGATGTTGGTTCTCTGCTGTGTGTGGGATTAGACAGCGATATTAAGCGACTACCACAGAGATTTCTAAAAAAAGAGCATCCCCAATTTGAGTTTAATAAATGGATCATTGATCAGACTCATCAATATGTTTGTGCCTATAAACCCAACCTAGCCTTTTATGAAGCCAGAGGCGCTATTGGTTGGAGTGAACTGGCGATGACCACCAAGTATCTTCAACTAGAGCACTCTGATATTTTCTTGATTGCGGATGCCAAGCGAGCCGATATCGGCTCCACCAACCAAGGCTATGTGACGGCCATTTTGGATGAATTGGGTTTTGATGCTGTTACCCTGAGCCCATACTTAGGGCAGGAAGCCCTTGAGCCATTCCTGAAAAGAAAAGACAAAGCCTGCATTATTCTGTGCCGCACCTCCAATCCCGGGGCAGGGGAGTTTCAGGATTTAGAGGTTGAGGGCAAACCGCTTTGGCGGCATGTGGCAGAAAAAGTTGCCGGCAGCTGGAACAAGAATAGTAACTGCATGTTGGTCGTTGGAGCAACTTACCCAAAGGAACTGCAGCAGGTAAGACAAGCTGTAAACGATATGTGGCTGCTGGTTCCTGGAGTGGGAGCGCAAGGAGGCGATTTGGAGGCGGTGCTTAAGGTAGGCCTAAACAGCCAGAGCAGGGGACTGGTCATTAACTCCTCAAGAGGGATCATCTTTGCGGATGATCCGAAGAAGGAGGCGAAAAAGGTATTTGAAAGTATTAAAAAGTAGAGAAAGGAAAGAATGGAGCATACATGTACTGGTATTAGAGGAGAGAGAAGAGTAGAGGATTGTTATATCCCCAAAGCTAGGCAGATATCAGCCTTTTTAGAGCAACGCGTTTTAGCACAGGAGCTTACGAAGGACACTTTGCAACACTTGGTGGTAGAGATTGCAGAAGAAGCTGGCTGCATTATTGGTGCACTCTGGCTTAATGGGGCGAATGTAGCAGAGAATGGCGACTATTCTACAATATATAAACCACTAACAATTAGAGACGTCTTAGGTTTAAGGTTTAAGTTATTTTTTATGGTGAATTCTGAAGGAGAGTTTTTGATAATCGCTGAACCATTATCTGTCCAACTTGTCACTATTCCTAGTCCAGAAACTCAAGTTTTTGTATAATTCTTCACAGAAGAAATATTTCTCAGTCAAATGAAATGAAATCACGATTCAAGATAGACAAAATAAACTACATAGTAGTTGGAGCTGTTGTTCTCAGCGTGGTAGTCACCAGTGGGTTTTATTATCTCCAGCAGCAGCAACTTCTTCTTCGAAATAAATTTTTAGAAGAATGGCATCAGGAAAATTACCAAGCTATTAACGATTGTCACAGGCTTAACCAGTCAGTTCAAAACGCACCAACCGCAACTTCAGAATCAAAAGTGTTTTTTCAAAGATCATTCGGACAACTTCACCGGATTGTGGTGGGCGATGGAGGGAGAGTGACTGTTACAACACTTGATGAAGATACGGGAGAGGAAGTACTAACGGTCAAAGATGCAAATCCCTTTAATCAACTATTTGCAAATATGAGATGGGGAGATTTTAGTGACGTTGTTATCGCGCAAGAGGGTGAAAATTATTACGCTGTCCTCAAAATTAGTTTGGGTCTATTTGGTGATCAGCTTTATCTAATTCAAACAGACGAATACAACTCAAATTATCAAGTTAAAGCGCTAGAGTTTTATCCTCAAGACAAGCTTGCTTTGTGCAGCCTTAAATTAGTTGATTATTTTCCCAAACGTCAGCAGATCTTAATTGATCAAGGTTGTGGAGACGCCTGTTGGGGTACAGGCGACTTAGTTCTGCTAACTTTGTCGGGACAAAAAACTAAACTGATGAATTATGCTTCAGGTTGCGGTCTGGAAGCTAATGAGGAAGAATTATCTCTTCCACCAACATATCTTGGATATGTTCAAGGCAAATTATTTTTTGGTGAGGTTGAAATGGAGGACGGAAACTGGGAAAACACTAAAATTGTGAAAATTTTTCAAATGGATCCTTTCTCGCGTCAGAGGCAATATCTCGACATTGATCTATCGCAAATACAATTGGGCGAAAGTTGGAGGTTGCTTGAAAATCAGCTACGTTCAAACGAACTACCTCTTCAGGGTGTGTATTATGACGCAAATCGCTTTTTTGCTTTGGATGTTGTAGAAGAAACAATCAGAGAGGTAAATCTCGATGATCAAATCTAATTATTCTGGCAGGATCAATGATCCTGTTCAACGTCAATCTCTCCTTGCCTTTATCAACTCTGCTCACGATCCGCTTAATCTTAAACAGCAGTTTTTTGATCGGCTAAAGCAGGGTAGCCCCACTCGCAGCGAAGACTCTGCTTCCCACTTTTGCGCCTTCTTTGCACCATTTGATCCACAAGAACGAGAAGTGTTCATCGGTCATCACATCAAAGGTGACCGTTGGTTGTTTAATGGCGGTCATCTAGATCAGGGAGAAACACCTCTGCAAACAGTTACAAGAGAAATGCAAGAGGAATGGGGAAGCGAAATAGGTGACTATCAAATTCTTGATACTAATTTGATCACCGTCACTCATATTAGTAGTCCAAATCAAACCTGCCGCATTCATTATGACTTGTGGTTCTTTGTATCCTTGAACAAGTCGCAGTTCAAGCCCGATAAAATGCTTCTTAAAAAAGAGTTTCATCGATGGGGATGGAAAAGTGAGGCTGAGGCTATGGAGATTTGTGAAAAAGAAGATGTGCAGGAGGCTCTAGATATGATCTTTCATGATCTTATTTGATAAAATTGAGCACATGCCAACAAACGACTCAACTCACTTAAGGACTATTGCAGCAGGCTTGATTATCTCGGCTGACAACATGGTTTTGTTGGGGAGAAAAGACAGCAGTAGCTACTATCCCGACTGCTGGCATCTGCCCGGCGGCGGAGTAAAAGACGGCGAAACCCCGGAGCAGGCTCTCGTCAGGGAGATTCAGGAAGAAACAGGCATCAACCTTGAAATGGAACAGGCATTAATAGAAATGGCCGATGACCAGGGCAGAGGAGAGCATATCAAAACCGACTCAAATGGCCGAAGAATACTGGTAGAGATGGAGTTTTTGGTCTTTAAGGTAACTCTGGCAAAAACCTCTGCTCAAATGGAGGCGCGCCCCGGCAGTGATCTAGAGGAGCTGCGCTGGGTGGATCTTAAACAGCTGAGCGAACTGAAACACACCCTGCCTTCTCGTGAGTTATTTGAGAGGTTGAGGTTAGGATAAAGTATCTTTTAGCAGAGAGAAAGAGAATAATGTGATTGTGTCTCACCAAATAATAATTAGCGTGAAGTGATGATCTGGTTATGGTAGATTAATATATGAGATTAGTTGCTCTGTTGCAGATAAAGATTGTAGATTACTGGGGCTAATAAAGTTTGAAAAAATCAGAATATGACTGAAGGAGGCGATAAAATTAGATCGGAATCTTATAGAAACTCTGACTATTCTCTTCAGGAATTGTTGGGAGATGACTGGCATGACAGGTGCTTTTATGATTCTTTGACTGATTATTTTGATCACAATCAGTTAGACGAATTAAAGTCTGGGGAATCTAAGTTTGATGGTCCACTAACTCGACAAGAAATGCAAGTTAATGCGATTAATGCTTTATTGATTTCAAACGGTGTTGAAGCTACTGCATTTTTAGTCGGAAATGGGGAATCAAAAAAAATAATGATTTCAGGAACTCTTGGAGGAGATACTTATCTTATGTCTGTTGTTCATGTGGGAGATCAGGGGATGACCATGGCAATTGGATGTAATAAAGTACTGTTGCTATCGAGGGATGGTAAGCTTTTTGATGTATCGACTTTACCTGACAATAATGATCTTGATTCTGTTTTTATCTTATCTCATAATAGATCCTCCAGAGAGATCTTTGCTCAAATTGATTCATCAAATTTTCTGGGTACAGTTTCATGTTTTCCTGAATCAGTTACTGATTGGTATAAATATTTTCACGAAATTGCTCATCAAATTAGAAGAAATATTAAAACAGATGAGGAAGTTATCACCTATCTTACAGCATTGAAGAATTATAAGGATTCAGGTGCTAATGATCAAGGAAGTTTGATGAGTATTGGAAATAGCGAGAGTAGACAGATGGTTGCAGAAGAGGAAAGGGGTGCTTGGGCTGTGGCAATATCAGTATTAAGAGAAGCTAATAGGCTATTGGATATAGATTTGGGCTCTAGAGATATGCTGGTGGAGGCAGAGAGATTGTATGAAAAGTCTCTGTTAACCTATGATAATGTGCCATACCCGATAAACCAACACGATGGCTTAGAACCTATTCCAGCTTTTTCCAGAAAATCGAGGACTGCATCCAAGAGACTGCATGATATTTTATCAGGGAGTATGTTGGGCTACGAAGATTTGCAGAATTTTGATATGGATACAGGAGAGCCTTTAGTGGCTGATATTCAGAAAATTGTAGATTCTGTAATTAAAAGACTAGAGAAATAATAGCTTGTATTTTTTTTTATGTCACTATCCATCGGCATCGTCGGCTTACCCAACGTCGGCAAATCAACCCTCTTTAACGCTCTGCTCAAAAAGCAGATTGCGTTGTCTGCCAACTACCCGTTTGCCACGATCGAGCCCAACGTGGGGGTAGTGGAGGTGCCGGACGAGCGGCTGCCGGTTCTGGCCAAGCTGGTTAACACCACTACCATCAAGCCTGCGCTGGTTGAGTTTACCGATATCGCCGGTTTAATCAAGGGTGCTAGTCAGGGTGAGGGTCTGGGCAACAAGTTTCTCTCTCATATTCGCGAAACCGATGCCATCTGCCATGTGCTGCGCGCTTTTAGTGATGAGAATGTGATTCGGGAAGGCTCGGTTGATCCTGCTGCCGACCTTGACACCATCCGCACCGAGTTGCAGCTGGCAGACCTGGAAACGATCGATAAACAAAAACAACCCAAGGGCATCAAAGACAAAGAGCTGCTCTCTCGCTGGGAAATTGTTCAGCAGTTTAAGGTGCAGCTTGAAGCCGGTCACTCAATTTTTCAGAACACTCTTTCTGATACCCAACGGCAGGTAGCCAGAGAGCTGAACCTACTCACCAGCAAGCCGGAGATTTTCGCTCTCAATGTGGACGAGCATGAGTTGAGTCGCTCAAACGAGATTAAGCGCGAGTACGCTAAGTTGCTATCTGGTTTGGGGCAACAAGTAGAGGAGCAGCAGCTGGTGGTGATCAGCGCCCAAATTGAAAGCGAGCTGGCTTCTTTAGGTCAGGAGGATCAAGCGCAATATTTACAGGATTTAGGAATAGAACAGTCCGGTCTTGAGCGGTTGGCACAGGTGGCTTACCGTACCCTAGATCTGCAAAGCTTTTTGACTGCCGGCGAGCTGGAGGTCAAAGCCTGGACTATTAAACGAGGCACTAATGCCGTTGAGGCAGCAGGTGTCATCCATACTGACTTTATGCAGAAGTTTATTAAAGCTAAGGTGATTAGTTTTGCTGAGTTTGTTGAGTATGGGGGATGGGCCAAGGCCAAAGAAGCCGGCAAGGTGCGGCTTGAGGGCAGAGATTACATCATGCAGCCTGATGATATAGTGGAGTTTATGATTGGGGCGTAAGCTAATCATCTGCTGGTTTAAGAAGTACGGCCCTCACCTCTAGAATTTTTTTGATGATGAGGTATAATACCCACTCAAGAGAAATATAAAATAATTAATAAAGCAAATTTTATGAAGATTCCAGTAGAAAAAAGAGTTAGAACTTACGAACTTACCTATTTAGTTTCACCTGATTTCTCTAAGGAAAAACTAGAAGAAATTAAAGACAAAGTTACCCAAATCATAAAGAAGGCTGAAGGAGAAGTTAAAGAGGTAGAGGAATGGGGCAAAAAGGAGATGGCATATACTATTAAAAAAGCAGGTAAAAGATTTGATCAAGCCAATTATTTTCATGTGGTGTTTGTGGCTGAAGCCCACCAAGCAACGACCGTGAAAAATAACGTAAATCTTGAAGATGAAATAATCCGCTACCTATTAGTTGTAAGAGAGTAGTGACGTAAGTAATCGATCAGTCAACAAGCAAGATAGTATTGGGCAATTTTAAAAACTATACGCTTTTTGTCAGGAAGCCATATAATAGTGATAGGTAATATAAGTTAGTCTGATAGAGGAGGAAAAGAAAATGGCTGTCAGATCATTAAATAAAGTAATGTTAATCGGGAATCTCACCCGAGATCCAAACTTGAGATACACACCAAATAACACCGCCGTTTGTTCTTTTGGCCTAGCTACCAATCGATCTTGGAGCAATGACGATGGAAGTCTTGAAGAAAGAACAGACTTTCACAATATTGTTTCTTGGGCCAAATTAGCAGAGATTTGTAATCAAATCTTGCAAAAAGGCGATAAAGTTTATCTAGAAGGAAGAATTCAAACTAGAGATTGGAAGACTGATGATGGACAAGATCGTCGAATCACCGAAATTGTGTTGGATAGCATGATTAAGCTATCCTCACCAAGAGGAGACTATAATGCTGATGACTCAGCTTCTGAGGAACCACAAAACGAAGCGAAAGCAAAAAGCAAGCCAAAGAAGGAAGAGAAAGAAAAAGAAGAAGAAATAAATGTAGATGAGATCGCTGACGACATTCCTTTTTAGTTTGATATAACTCCGATCTACAAAGTAATGAATTACTAATAATTGTTATGGACTACACATACAAAGATCCTGAATCACTAAAGAAGTTTGTAACGGAACAGGGCACTATTTTGCCTCGATCCAAAACAGGACTTCCAAAAAAAGAGCAAAACAAATTAGCTCGTGAGATTGAAAGAGCAAGACATCTTGCTTTGATCAAGTACACTCAAACCCTATAATTAGTGGTACTTCAGTTCCACACCAACATGTCTATACATGTTGGTGTTTGGGATTAAGATTCTTAATTGTTGGTTAGAAGAAGTATTTCTTATTTGAAGTGAATTTTAGAAGATGTTAGTCAGAATAATTTTCGTGCTACAATAGTAATCTAAATTGTGAGCCCTAGATGACAAACTATCTACAGGAAAGTATTCAACCTGAACCGATTATGGCTAAAAAAAAGATAGCACTTACCACAGTTAGGAATATCGTTATTGGATTGTTGCTATTTACTATTGGTTTGGTGATAGGTCAGAGATACCAAGGTAGAATCTCAATAATATCTTCCGATATAATTGCCCCAACTTCTTCCACGCCTCTAGGAAAACTAGTGGGCCAACTTACTCCACCAGAGAATCAAGAGGTCAATTTTGATGTTTTCTGGGAAGTGTGGAGTTTGCTTGAGAATGAATACCTAGACTCAGATAAGCTTGATTCTCAAGAAATGGTTGATGGAGCTATTAAGGGCATGGTGCAGGCAGCTGGCGATCCATACACGATCTACCTCTCTCCAAATGACAATAAACGTTCTGGGGAAGATCTCCAAGGAACTTTTTTTGGAGTCGGAATTGAGTTGGGTTATATTGATGGGGTGTTGGCAATAATTGCTCCTCTCGATGGAACTCCTGCTCAAGAGGCTGGGCTTCAAGCTGGAGATCTAATTCTGGAGGTAAAAGATCCTCAAAAGGGAATTGATGAAGACAGTTCTGGCTGGAGTTTAGTTGAGGCAGTTGAGAATATTCGTGGCCCAAGAGGATCAATTGTTACCTTTACTATTTTTCGAGAAGGTGCTGAGATGCCCTTTGAGGTTGAGGTAAGAAGAGATGAAATCTTGGTTGATACCGTTAATCTTGAGATTGTTGAACATGAGGGGAAATCAATAGCTCATTTGAGAGTGACCAGATTTGGAGGTCGAACCAAAGAAGAATGGGATCGTGCTGTGACATCAATCCTGTCAGCAAATCCCAGAATAGAGGGTATTGTTCTTGATTTTCGCAACAACCCCGGTGGTTATTTTGATCGGTCGATTGATTTGGCTAGTGACTTTATTCAAAATGACGTTGTGGTAACTCAAAAAGGCAAGGTTTTTACTCAAGATTACCGCACCAACGGTTCGGCTAGATTAAGAAATTACCCATTGGTGGTTTTGGTTAATAAAGGAAGTGCCTCTGCTTCAGAGATTGTTGCTGGAGCACTTCGAGATGATCTGGGAATCAAGTTAATTGGAGAACAGACATTTGGCAAGGGTACTGTTCAAGACAGAAAAGAGATTTCAAATGGAGGAGGAATGCACATCACTGTGGGGCGATGGATGTTACCAAAGGGAGACTGGATTCATGACGAAGGAATTCCGGTCGATATAGAAGTAACACAAGATTATGAAACAGAAGAAGACGAGATATTACTTAGAGGTCTAGAAGAGTTAGTTGGCAACTAATATTTAACATTTGAAAAAAGAACTTATTACTCAGTATTTATCTTCAAATATTATGCAAAATAAACAGTTAAAGTCTTTTTTGCTTGGATTACTTGTTTCTGGCATAGTTTTGGTAAGTTTTTTTCTTGGAGGCCTTGCTGATAGAGTGTTTGTAATTCGACCTCTTGATTATATTGCTCCCAGGTCTCGAAGAACTTCATTGCCCGTTACAGATAGCGCTATTCCTGATCTGAGCGATACAACTCTTGGTCAAATGATGCGTCAAGGGGATTATAGTGTGGCTGATGTAGCTCAAAAGGCATCAGAATCTGTAGTAACTATTTCTATAAAAACTCAACAAAGAGTAATTGATCCTAGTAGTATTTTTGACAATTTTGGCTTTTTTGGTTTTCGTCAACAAGAAGTAAGGCTTGAAGAGGTTGAGAGAGATATTGGCACTGGTTTTGTAGTTGAGGGGAACTTAATCGTGACCAACAAGCATGTTGTTGGGGATTTTAATGCTCAATATAGCGTCATTGACAACCAGGAAAAAGAGTATGAAGTTAGCGAAATATATCGTGACCCAACCTTAGATTTAGCAATTTTGCAAGTTAATAACTTTCAAGCTTCTGCCTTAGCTCTGGGCGATAGTGATCAAGCTAGAGTAGGGGAGGCGGTAATTGCCATTGGTACGGCATTGGGTCAATTTAGACACACCGTCACTACGGGGGTAATTTCTGGAGTGGGAAGATCAATTACCGCTGCTGGAGGAGGTCAATACGAAGATCTGCAGAATATGTTGCAAACTGACGCAGCCATTAACCCAGGTAATTCTGGAGGTCCTCTAATTAACTCTAAAGGAGAAGTTGTGGGTGTTAACGTAGCGACGGCCGCTGCCGACAACATCAGTTTTGCTATTCCTATCAATGTGGTTAAAGCTGCCATAGAGAACTTCAATGAAACCGGACAGTTTGATCGACCGATGATGGGGGTTAGCTACACAGTTATCAGCGAGCAAGCAGCTCTTATGAATGAAGTTCCTCAGGGGGCATATGTGATGGAAGTTCTTGAGGGAAGTGCAGCACAAGATGCAGGCATACAACCTCAAGACATTATCGTGGAGTTTGATGGTCAAAAAATTACCGAGGATTCAGACCTTGCTCAACTGATTAATCAGCAAAAGGTGGGGTCTAGGGTTCAGGTTAGAATTTGGCGTCAAGGAGAATTTCAAAATTTGAACGTGACATTGAGAAGCCAACAAAATTAATAATTGTTTTTAAGCAATATGACAGATCATAAATTTAAGATTGGAGATAAGATAGTAAGATTTGGTAGAGTTTATGAGATCTTTAAGATCTCTGTTGAAGAAAATCCAGACACGGGAGAAGACGAAGAGTTAATTTATTTTAAGCCAGTTTACGAGTCTCAGGCTAACAGAACTTTAATCTGCGCAATTCCCATAAGCAACATCGAATTAACGAATATCAGGCTGCCTATGTCAGAGGAAGAGTGCGACTCTCTTTTGGATTTACTAGATTCAAAGTATGAAATGAAGGGAAGATTTAACACTCGATTAGCAAAAGAGGTACTTAAAACCAATGAGCCAGAGAAGATTGCAATGATGCTCAAAAAGCTGGCCATAGTGAAAAGAGACCCTGATGTGAATTTTACTTATACTAAAAAAACTGTGTTTCGTCAGGGATTAAAAAGATTGCAAGAAGAAGTTGCTCTGGTAAAAGGAATTTCTTTAGAAGAAGCTAGAAAAAAACTGATAAAAATGCTTCAAAGTCAAGCTGCTCAGAGTTTGCCTTTAGATGAGAATGACGACTTAGATGATTGATTTGATTGGTCACATTTTGCTAGTTTAAGTGTCGCTTAAACCTCTTCTTTTTTTAGTTCGCTTTTTACAGCAACTATTACTGGGTCAAGATCGCCTTCCATGATTGATTCAAGTTGGTGCCAGCTTTGATTGATTCTGTGATCTGTAACTCGATTTTGAGGGTAGTTGTAAGTACGGATCTTTTCAGATCGCATGTTGCGGCCAATAGCTGAGCGAGCCGAATCGAGCTTAGCAGCTCTTGCTTCTTCTTGTTTCTCCCACAACTGGGCTCTGAGTAATTCCAGAGCGATCTCTCTGTTTTGAAGTTGCTTTCTTTCCCGACTAACTCTAACTACAATTCCTGACGGTTTGTGAGTGAGTCGGACTGCGCTACTTGTTTTGTTAACCGATTGACCACCAGCTCCACCAGAACGCATGAATTCCCATTCAAGATCTTCATCTCTTACCTCAATCTCATGATTCTTAATTTCAGGTAAAACTGCTACTGAAGCAGTAGAGGTGTGAATTCTGCCTTGAGTTTCTGTTGTTGGCACTCGCTGCACTCGATGCACTCCGGCTTCATGCTTGAGTAGTTGAAAGGCATAAAGTTGTGTTTCAATAATTGATTCTTTTTGATCATCATCGACTTCAATTAAATTAATGGTTGTTTTTCCCTTAATTTTTAGAGAAAGATCATCGATAAACTCTGCTTTGAGTCCTTTGTTTTCAGCATATCTCAGATACATTCGCAGCAGATCCTCGGCCCAGATTTTTGCTTCATCTCCACCAGCGCCGCCTCTTAACTCGAGAATCGCGCTTGAAATTCTAGTGGGATCCTTGGCTGCTGATTCTTGCTCTTGAAGAGCTTTTTGATAGTTTTGAGAAATCTGCAATAATTCTTCTCGCTCTGTTTTGAGCTTACCAATTTCTTCTTGAGCTAATTCTCTCATTTCAGGATCTTGAAGAAGTTCTTGACTGATTGCAATTTTCTTGTCAATCAGTTGAAGTTGATGCTGATACGGGTGAGATTGATCGGTCATAGAAGTTGATGCGAGTACTACTATACTACACAACTCTAGTTAAAATGAGTTGTTCTGAGGAAAGTTGGTTTTTTACTGCTGTGAAGTTTTTGGTTCTTCCGGATTTTTTTTCTTATCAGACTGGCGTAAAGCAGCTTGTTTTTCTCGAAGAATATCCTGATAGCTCTTTTCTTCAGCTTCTTCTTGATTTGTTTGCTGAGATAATTTCTCCGCCAGCTCCTTTTCTTTTGCTGCTCTAAGTTTTTCTGCTTGCTCCATCTTCTTTTTAAACTTATCAACTCTTCCTTGACGATCGACAAACTTCATTTCTCCAGTGAAGTATGGATGACAGTTGGAGCAGATATCAATATCGATAGTTGGTTGAGTTGAGCCAGTAGTAAAGGTGTTGCCGCAAGTGCAAGTTACTTTAGCGTTGTTGTACCACTTAGGATGTATATTAGCTTTCATAAATTTTTTCAGATCTACAAATTACGAGTTGCAATTATAGCATAATTCTTACTCAGTGCCAGAAGTATTATTCTTGACAATCAATTTGGTAGCTTCTTGGAATGAAAGTTGCTGTTGGTCTCCAGAAATCATATTTTTCAGTGAAATTTTATTTTTTGCTAGTTCTTCGTCTCCAATAATGATAACCCAAGGTATTTGTTGCTGGTTGGCGTACTTGAGTTGTTTGCCGATTTTATCTTCCTCAGGATAGACGATAGTGTCTATCTTATTTTTTCTCAGCATCTGAGCTGTTTCTAAAGAGGTGGCTACAGCTTCTTCAGAGAAAATGGTAACCAATACTCGGCAGGGTGCTTTTGTTTCTGGAACCAATCCAAGTTGGACAGCTGCTTCGAGGGTGCGGTCAAAACCAATCCCGACTCCAACAGCTGGAATCTGAATAGAGCAGAGGTCGCCAATTAGATTATCATATCTACCACCCCCGCCGCATGAGCCCACCTCATAGTCAGGAAGTTTAATCTCAAAAATAAGGCCGGTGTAGTAATCAAGACCTCTGGCCAGAGTGGGGGTGAAAACTAGATCTTCTTTATTCACGCCTAAGGCTGCTGCTTGTTCGATGATCTTATTTAATGTTTCGTCAGGTTTTATTTCGGAAAGTGTTGTAAAGATCTTTTTTGTTGCTTCTTGGGAAAGGCCCTTTTCTTGAAGCTCTTGCTCGATCATTTCTTGAGGTTTTTTGTCTGACTTGTCAATTGATTGAATAATCGAAAAAACATCGACCTTGCTATCAGTGAAGGGCTTGAGGGCATTGATTAGTAGTTGACGGTTGTTAACTTCGAGTTTAACCTTTTCAAAGCCAATATTTTTGTAGACGCTATAGGTGCAAGCCAGTATTTCTGCATCGGCTAGGGTAGAGGTGGTGCCAAAGATATCAATATCGCACTGAGTGAACTCTCTAAAGCGTCCTTGTTGAGGTTTGTCGGCTCTAAAGACGTTCTGAATTTGATAGCGGCGGAAGTACTTGGGTAAATTATTGCGGAATTGAGCCAAGATTCTGGCTGTGGGGACTGTTTGGTCATAGCGCAATCCCACCTCTCTGCCTCCTTTGTCGGCAAAGGTGTAAACTAGCTTGTCTGCTTCCTCTCCGTATTTGCCAAGGAGCAACTCGGCATACTCAAGAGTAGGGGTTTCCAGAGGTTCGAATCCAAAAAGAGTGAATGTTTCAATGATCTTGTTGACCAAAAACATTTTTTGTCGCTTTTCTTCTGGAAGCAGATCTCTAAAGCCTTTTAGTGTTTGTGTTGTTTGGGTGTTCATGTTTTTTTGTAGCTGATTTTGCTAATTTTATCACGTAAAACAGCTGGTGCGTATGATAAAATCAGGCATAGTGACGGCGAAAATGGGCTTGTAGCTCAGGTGGTAGAGCACTGCTATCGCACAGCAGGGGTCAGGGGTTCGACTCCCCTCAAGTCCACAATAAATTTTCTTTCGCTCGTCGTTGGCGGTGCTTTGCACCGAGACTTCCTCGTAAAAGATAATTTGTCAGTATGTTTAGCGCCGAGAGTCACTCGCCAATAAGAAAGCTTTTAGTTTGTCATGCGCACGTCGGAGGAATGAGAGATTGTTGTGTTGGAGTATTATGAAAATTGTTTGGGTGCTTCGCACCGAGGTTTTTTTACAACTAAAAATTTAGTGGCATTGTTTTACTTTTGGGAGGATATTCAACGAAAAAAAAGCTACTCAGTTCTTTCCAAATTAACGAGTGCTTTCACGATTTGTGCTATTCGAGTTGTTTCATTACTTGAGCTGCTCTCAGCAGCATATCCGGCTACAATCACCTGAACATCTTCAAAAAGATAAGTTGCAGGGATCTCTTCATTGTCAACATCGATGATGTTAGTTCTCTGATTTAAAGTAATTGATTTGCTTGAACGGTCGGTACGAGATGAAATGACCAAGTTTGTAGCTGTTGCTTGTTCAATGGCACCAATTTCTACTATCTGTGGGCGAGGCATCAAGTCATCCTCGTCAATAATTACCTTAATGGGAGTAAATGTTTCTCCGGTTTGAAGCCCAAGCACAATGGCTGAGTTTTCGATGGCTATATCGCTAATTTGGATCTCTTGACCATCTTTAGTTATTTCCACGTCATCAGTAATTGGAATAATAACTGATCCTTTTAAGCTTCTAATGGTGATGGCTGATTCAGACAATCTCTCAACAACACCAACGATACTTCTCGTTGAGTAGTTGCTTTGTCCAGCAACGGTTCCATTTCTGCTTTCCTTTTCTTCTACAACCTTCTCAATTCTTTCTTTCAAAGATTGGGTTGTGGCTGAGGTTGCTTCTGTTTCATCATTTTCTTCAGCAATTGTGTCACCAACTTCTTGCTGATTTTGAGCCAAGATTGAGTTTTGAAAAGTACGGGGCAACCAAAGTAAAGAGCTAAATAAACTAATAGCGATAGCTGAGAGTAAACAAATCTTTTTATTAATCATTTTATTATGTTTTATTGTTGTTTAGTGATTCTGCGATGACTGGAATTAAGCGTCTTGATCCTCTACAGAATCATTTTCTGCTTGTTGCTCTTGGAGACTTAGTTCTTGATCATAAACAACTAATGAACGTTGAATGGTATTTATCTCTCCACTTTCATCAATAGCGTGGATTGAAATGATATTTGCTAGTGGGTCGAGCTCAAGCTCTCGAGAAAAATTGCCAGTTTCATCTGCTTGAGTAATATATGGAGTATCATTAATGAAAATGACGATATATGAGTTTGGAGCAGTTGAGCCAGCAACTTTTGTTGAAGTTTCTGACTGAATAACTTCATCATCAGGACTAAAAATAGTGAGTTTGCCATTTTCAAGAGTGGTAACCAACTCCTGGTCATCAAACTCAGTAATAGTTGCTACCTGAGAAGGATCTGCTGCTTTTTGAGAATGATAAAAGCCATAGGTGATAAATAAACCCATGACAAGTCCAATCATTATTGCTATTACAACTTCTTTTCGCATAGTGGTATTATAACCTATCAGAAATGATCAGAAAGATCGAGCCTAAAAATTTTATCTCAGATGACCAGCCTAACTAGCGTAGTCTTTCAAAAGCTGAGCGTCTTCTGTTATATTATCAATAAAGGTAGCATCAATACTAGAACGAAATAATCAAGTAAAATACCCAGACAAGAAAGGAATACGAATGATAGTTAATTATTATGGACACGCATGCTTTAAGCTTAAGGGTTTAAATGGGGCAGTTGTACTCGATCCTTATAGTTCCTATGTGGGCTTTGATCTGCCAAATCTTAGTGCTGACATCATAACTGTTTCGCATGACAATCCAGCTCATAATAACTCTAAAGATATTAGTGGTACTACTAGAAGAAATAATCCATTTCTAATTGATAAACCAGGTGAATATGAAGTATTGGGCATTTCAGTTTTTGGAGTTGATTCTTCACTTAGTGCTCAAGATACAGCTGTTAAAAAGGAAAAAAACTTTATTTTTACTACGCTGGTTGATGGTCTGAGAGTGTGTCACCTGGGGGGATTAAATCATCTACTTGATGAGAAGATAATTGCTGAGATTGGACTAGTTGATATTCTTTTTTTGCCAGTTGGTAATTACCAAAGTTTAAATGAGAAAGATGCGATTAAAGTCGCAAGATCACTGGAACCCAACATTGTTATCCCGATGATTTATAAATTGCCCGATCATGATGAAAAGGTATTTGCAGACATGAAGCCCGTTGACGACTTTTTAAAGGCTTTTGAAGCAGAGACTCAACCAATCGATAAATTAAATATATCTCGTAGCAACCTACCAGAAGAGATGGAGTTGATTGTTCTTAACCAGTCTTGATTCTTACTCTGGTGGACGTAATTACTTTCCTGCCCGGAAAAACTAAATATGGATCCCAAGATACCTCCCCACGATCTTGAAGCAGAAGAGTCTGTTTTGAGTGCCATCCTTATAGATGGTGAAGCAATTATTAAAGTTTCTGATTATCTCAAACCTGAAAGTTTTTATAGTAGGTCTCATCAGCTGATCTATGAAAGTATGACTCAGCTTTACGAACAGCGTGAGGCCATTGATGTGGTGACATTGGTGAATCAACTCAAGAAAAATAAGTCTTTAAAAGAGGTGGGAGGATCCAGCTCAATTGCTAAACTTTCCAACTCAGTCTCAACAGCTGCCAATGCCGAGAGTTACGCCAAGCTGATAAAAGAGTATTATGTAAAAAGACAACTAATTACCATTTCGGGTCAACTCAGTGATTGGGCCTTTGATAGTGGAAAATCTGCTCAGGATGTACTTGATGCGGCAGAAGCAAAAGTCTTCAAAGTATCACAAACTCACTCGGCTCAAGATTTCATACCAATTAAAGATACATTGGTTGAAAGTTTTGAACGATTGGATGAGCTGCAAAAAAATCAGGGTGACTTGCGAGGAGTGCCTTCAGGTTTTCAAGATCTTGATAATTTATTGGCAGGAATGCAGCGTTCTAACTTGCTTATTTTGGCTGCTCGACCAGGAATGGGAAAAACTGCTTTTTCGCTGAATATGACGCAAAATATTACAGTTAAACATAAGAAGAAAGTTGGTTTCTTTTCGCTTGAAATGAGTAAAGAGGAGTTGGTTGATCGGCTACTTGTATCTCAGGCGGATATTGATGCCTGGAAACTGAAAACAGGTAGGCTGAATCAGCAAGATTTTCTTAAAATCTCTGATGCAATGGGTGTTTTAGCAGATGCATCACTCTATATCGACGATACTCCAGGGTTAAGCATTTATGAAATGAGAACAAAAGCGCGAAGATTAATGAGTGAGCATGAGATAGATTTGATAGTGGTTGACTATCTTCAGTTGGCTCATGGCAAAACGATGGACAATCGAGTTCAGGAAGTATCAGAAATCTCTCAAGGATTAAAAAACATTGCCAGAGAACTGCGAATTCCAGTTTTGGCTCTTTCGCAGCTTTCAAGAGCAGTTGAGAGCAGAGGAGAGAAGAGGCCTCAGCTGTCTGATTTGCGCGAATCTGGAGCAATTGAGCAAGACGCTGATGTGGTGATGTTTTTGTATCGGAAAGATGAGGATGTTCGCGAGCAAGTGTCTCTTAGAGTTGCTAAGCACAGAAACGGCCCTTTGGGAGAAGTAGAATTATTCTTCCGAGGAGATAGAATTAAGTTTTTCGGTATGGAAAGTAGAGTGGGGTAGAAATAAATCACCCTGATTGGGATCTTTAAAGAATCAATTTAGGAATATTGAGAGGCTGAATGTTTTGTTTAAGCTGGACTGAGGCCAAACAGCAATAAAATCATGCTTGTTGAAACAACTGCAAAAAGTAAGAAAAATCCAAGATAATCTTTAACTCTTTTTTTAGATGTTTGAGGAGTAGGGTGATCGGTTGCGATCAGGATAATTACTGAAAGTAAAATCCACAGAATACCTCGAAATATAACTGACCAAAAACTGCTAACATCAAAAAACTGGTGGGCAAGATTTTGCAAATACTGCATCAATAATACTATGCTGGATTTAATGGAAAAAGGCAAGAGTTGTTGGTAGAATACTGATCAGATGTTTGGAAAAGTGCCGCGGTGGCGGAATTGGCAGACCTGCCTACCGGCAGGCAGGCGCGTGGCCTAAGATTTGGTATGAAAACTGGTTTTCTACTTTTTTATTAACAATTTTGGAAAAGTGCCGCGGTGGCGGAATTGGCAGACCTGCCTACCGGCAGGCAGGCGCGTGGCCTAAGATTTGGTATGAAAACTGGTTTTCTACTTTTTTATTAACAATTTTGGAAAAGTGCCGCGGTGGCGGAATTGGCAGACGCGTGGGTCTCAAAAACCCATAAGGTAATCCCTTGTGTGAGTTCGATTCTCACCCGCGGCACAATAATAATTATTACTCTCAACAAAATAGTACTGAAGCTGGAACAAGAATTGATATGTTTGACTCGATCATCACCATTGGTTCATTTCAACTTCGAACGTTGAGTGTATTCCAAGTAATTGCTTTCCTATCTTGTGCATTTATTGTTTGGTATAGAGCCAGAGAAGAAAACTATTCGGAGGCGAAGGTTTTTGATGGCTTTTTGCTTTCTTTCTTGGTTGGTTGGTTGATGGGTCGGTTGGGTCACATTTTTCTTGCTTGGGATAAGTTTGGTTGGGAGATTCTTAAATGGCTGAATGTTGTTCAATATCCTGGAACGCAACTTTTAATTGGTCTTGTTGGGGCAACTTTGTACTTCTTTTTTTACTCAAAAAAACAGAAATGGGATGCTTTTGAGGTTTTAGATTGGTGGGCTCAGGCTTTGACAATGGGACTAGTTTTTACAAATATTGGTTATTTTTTTGCAGGGACTCGCTTTGGGAGTGTTACCACTTTGCCTTGGGGAGTGATATTTCCAGGGGTTTTTGAAAAACGTCATCCGATACAACTATATTATCTTCTGTTTCATGTTTTGATGTATAAATTACTTAACTGGCTGGAATATCATTATCGAACCTTTGAGTGGTATCGTTCGGGAAAAAAGACCGCTCAAACGGGGTTTGTTTTTGCTAGTTTTGTAATCAGCTATGCACTGTTTTCTTTTTTAAACAGCTTCTTGCAAGATTCGGTATTTTTAATCGGAGAAACGTCGCTGGATGGATTAATTCATATATCATTGTTATCTTTGGGTCTTTTTATTCTCATTTATAGATCAAATAGGGTTTTGTTTTCGTTCAAAGAAATGAAATTTTTTGTAATCAAGAAATAGGATGATTAAGAATAAATGATGAATATGGATATTAGTAACCCAAGTACGAGTAGTGACTCTTTTAATCCCGAAATTATTTATGAAGATAGTGAGTTGTTGGCGATTAACAAGCCGGCTGGGGTAGTGGTTAATCAATCTTCCACAGCTAAAGATCAGACGGTTCAATCTTGGTTTTTTCAAAGATTAGGAGGAATGAATACTTTGAAGGAAACTTTGAAGGATGATGAGTGGATTAAAATGATACCATCAGATTTCTCTGAAAAATATGGTACTCCTCAGGAAATTTTTAAACAAAGACAAGGTTTGGTCCATCGGCTTGATAAGGATACCAGTGGCATCCTAATTTTAGCGAAGAATCCTGGTTCATTGGTTAATCTTTTGGCTCAATTTCGTCAAAGAGAGGTGAAAAAGAAATACTTGTGCCTGGTTCATGGCAAAATGAAGGTTGACTCAACCTCGATTAAAGCTCCGATTGCTCGTTCAAGGGTTGATCGTCATAAATTTACGGCAGACATTGAAGGGAGAACTGCTGTTACTCACTACAGGGTTGTAAAATTTTTTTCAACTAGTGGACTTATGCAATTAATTCAAGAGAGTGATGCCCTTAGTGTAGCTAAGTTGAAGAAAGAGTTAAATTCATATCAACAAGGTTTTTCTTTACTTGAGTGTCTTTTAGAAACTGGAAGAACTCATCAAATAAGAGTACATCTGGCTCACATCGGCCATCCAATTGTGGCTGATGGAACTTATGGAGGAGGAAGGAGAAGTGCTTTAGATAAAAAATGGTGTTCGCGGCAGTTTTTGCATGCTGCGGCTTTAGAAGTGAGGCATCCCAAAACTGGAAAAAGAATGGTGCTCAAAGCTAATTTAACCGATGATTTACAGAATGTTATAGAAAAGTTTGAGTAGTTGCAGGGTTTTAGAGAATTTTTTACTTTTCGGATTTTCCGTATTGTTGTTTGACTCCAATCACTCCTCTTACTCCGCCAGTTGGATCAATTACATCGCCCTTGAATCTGGGGATTACATGAGTGTGAAGATGGTGAACCGTTCTGCCGGCAGCTTCTCCATCGTTTATTCCAATATTAAATGCATCGGGTTGGAATTCATACTTACTAAGATAAGTAAGGACATCTTGGCAATAATTGATTGATTGGGGAGAAATCTTTTTTTCTATCAAGTGACGATAAGCATTTTCAAGATCATAGTTTAAGATTTGCTCGCGGCTGATTTTAATGGTTTGCTTTAAGTCTTGCCATTCATCAAAACTTAGATCATTTAGTTCAACCACATGTTTTTTAGGTATAATCAAGTAATGTCCTGGATTTACTGGAAAGGCGTCAAGGTAACAAAAAAAGTACTGACTTTGCCAAAAAAGAGCAGGATCATGCTTTGATTCGCTCAAGTTGCAAAATAAACAGTCTGGCATAAAACTAATATTAGCTAATAGTTGTAAGAGCAATCACGGTCACAAACCAACTAGTGACTTACAATTAACGCATTATGAATCAAAACAAGCAAGGAATCAAACTTATTGGCGGTCATGTTTCGATGGCGGGTGGATTAGATAAAGCTGTTGGGCGAGCTGCTAAAATTGGAGGCAATTGCATGCAGATCTTTTCGGGAAGTCCTCGGTCTTGGGCAAGAACTTTGCCAACAACAAAGGAACTTGAAAAACTGTTTGCAGAACAAGAAAAATTATCTGTTAAATCAATATTTACTCATGCTTTATATTTAGTTAATTTAGTTAGCGATAAACCAGACTTAGTTAAAAAATCTGTGGCAACACTAATTTTTGAGCTAAAGTTTGACAGTTTGGTTAAAGGTTCGGGTGTAGTTGTACATCTTGGCAGTCATCAGGGTAGGGGATGGGAGTCTGTTAGAGAAAAGTTACTAGATACCATTAAACAGATTCTTGAACAAACCCCGGCCGATAGTATGTTGCTGATTGAGAACTCTGCCGGACAAAGCGGAAAAATTGCTTCAGATATTGAGGAGATCAAATGGATGCTGCAGCGTCTTGATAATAATCGAGTGGGTTGGTGTCTTGATACCTGTCATGCCTTTGCAGCTGGATATCATTTGGTAAACGACTCTAAATATGCTCAAGAAAGCAAGCAACCAGATCTAATTTCTTTAATCAAAGAAATGGATTTAGCTGATTCACTCAAGTGTATTCACGTTAATGATAGTAAGGTGGAGTTTAATTCAGGAAATGATCGACATGATAACATCGGAGAGGGGGAGATTCCCCAAAAAGATTTTGAAGGTTTTTTACGTCACAAGCTTGTGAGGGGCGTCCCCTTAATTACTGAGGCACCTGGTTTCGATGGCAAAGGTCCCGATTTAGAAAATATTAAGCGGCTAAAAAAATTGACTGGAGTAGGGGAGTGATGATTTTACGTCTGGGCTTTGCCAGGGAGAAAAGCTGTGATATACTCTACACTCTTATTATTAATTTAAGTTGTGTCGGCTTATGAGGTTATTACCTCAAGGTCCTGAATCTCGCTGACAGAACTTTTCTTGATGAAGCTACAAATAATTGTTGAGCATCAAGAAGAACAAGGACAAATTATGTCAAATATCGATTTTTCTAAATTGCCTAGCAAGGCTCCAGAATATGATTTAAGAGATCTTCTTGAGGCTGGATGCCATTTCGGACATCAGCGCAACAAGTGGAATCCAAAAATGGAGCGTTTTATTCATGCCGACAAAAATGGAGTTCATATTTTTGATTTGGCAAAAACGGCTCAACAGTTGCAAACGGCATATAACTATTTCTATCTTCTCGGTAAACAAGGGAAGAAGGTAATTATGCTTGGAACTAAGCGTCATGCTCGAGAAGTGATTGAAGAGACAGCCAAAGACTCAGGAATGATGTACATCGTTTCTCGTTGGTTGGGAGGTTTTGTTACCAACTGGGATCAAATCAATAAATCAATTAAGCAAATGAGAACCATGGAAAAGAAGTTTGATTCTGGTGAGTATGATAATTTTACCAAGTTTGAACAGGCTCAACTTAAAAAAGAACTAACAAGATTACAGAGATTTTTTGAGGGAATTAGTGAGATTCAGTCTCCTCCCGATGTACTTTTTGTTGTTGATGCTGTCAAAGAGAGAATTGCTGTGAAAGAAGCCCAATCTGCTGATATCCCCGTAGTGGCAATTCTTGATTCCAATGGAGATCCAGAGATGGTGCAGTTGCCTATTCCTGCAAACGATGACTCGGTTGATAGTATCTCTTTTATTGTGAGAGAGCTCGGCACTGCGTATAAATTAGGCAGAGAGGAGAAGTAATATGAGCAAGATATCAGCTCAAGAAGTAAAAAAATTAAGAGAGTTAACTGGAGCAAGAGTATTGGATTGTAAAAAAGCTTTGGAAGAGGCTGATGGAGATTTTGCTCAGGCAGAAAAAATTGTTGCAAAAAAAGGATTGGCAAGAGCAGAAAAAAACCAAGATCGCGAAACTACAGCCGGTATCATTGCTCAATATGTTCACAACAACGGTAAAATCGGCGCGTTAGTCGAGATTCGTTGTGAGACTGACTTTGTAGCTCAAAATCAAGAATTCAAACAAATGTCTAGAGACATAGCCATGCAAGTTGTTGCTATGAACCCACAAGATGTTGATGAGCTATTAACTCAGGAGTTTATAAAAGATTCAAGCATTAAGATAGAAAGTTTAATTAAAACTTTAAGTGGGAAAATTGGGGAGAAGATGATAGTCTCTAGATTTTGTCGATTTAATCTTGGAGAGAAATAATCTCTAATTGAAATTATTACTCTTGATAACTGTTTCTAAGTAAATTTTAGAACTGTTTGTTGTTGCTTACTTCATGAGAGATTACGCTCGAAAAATTCAATCTTCACAAGAAAAAATAACTTCACGAATTAAGCAAGTTGTTAAGTTTCTTACTTTGTTTGCCAAAATTGTGCTAACGCTGTTAATTGTTGGATTAATAGCTTTGTTCTTTCTTTGGATTGCTATCCCTCATTCTTTTGTTGGAAATCAGAGTCAAAATTTTATGTTCATTTTAAATGACTCTTGCTCTCAAAAACAGCAAATCTACTATGCTTTTTTTGATGCTACAACGAGAGAGATGAGGCCACTGTTAATACCTGATTCTTATCTTGTTCAAATTGTGAAAAATGAGGAGCCATACTCAATTGACCAGATTGAACTTGCAGAATATTTTTCTTACTATCAGGAGTTTGACACTACGCCGATCAATAATAGCTGGCTAGTTAAGCAACTTGTACAACAAGAGATCGAAATAACAGTTGAGTGTCAGGGGTTGTTAAATCAAGAAAACTATCATGATCTCTCATCTCTTGTTGTGAATTCTGTTCAAAAGGAGTTGTTTCACGATTTCAAACAAACATCAGAAAGATTTAAATTGTGGATACAGTTTAAGATGGCTAACTGGCAAGAAGTGCAATCTGGAGAAGGGGGAGTACCTTCTTTACCAACTTCAAGTGACTGTTCAATTGCTGTTCTTAATGGAACTGAGATATCTGGATATGCTCAACTTTTTTCCTCAATATTGGAGTCAAGTGGTTATAGAGTAGTTAGAGTTGATAGTTTGCTGGATCGGAGTGAGGTTTCAATTGTAGCTATTTCAAAAAAAGAAACTTGTGAGCAGCTTGGCTTGATGTTGTCTGATAAGCTTCTAAATGGAACTGCCAAACTGACTCAATCTGATGATATAACTCAGCGATATCGTGCCGATTTGGTGGTAGTTCTAGGAAGACAAGATATCCCAATTTTATTTGAATAAACTTGATCAGAGTAAACAAGATTCAGAATAAACACGTCAAGCACAAATAATCTTGGTAGTAGCATCAGGGACTAATCCTCATCGTCCTCAAGAGGATCATCTGAGAGCTCTTCTTCATTTTCAGCTCCGTCGATTTTTCCGATATTGTCGCTGTCTCCATCTTCTTCGTCAAAGTACTCAATTGGTAGATCATTTTTTAACTTATGTTCGATTGACAGTAATTCAGGATCTAGCAAATCTGCTTGAACATTCGAAATAGGGAAGGAGGTAATGCCTTGATTTTTCTCGGAAACATAGGTCTCCTGAATATGAACTTTGCAAATATCCTTTTCAGATTCTACTGAGTGAATGGTGCATTGATATTTGTTTCCTTGTTGAATCAGTTTGATTAATCGTAAAGAGATGTCTTGAGTTAGGCTTCCAATATAATTTTTGTTTGATGAGAGAATTACTGAGACCAAGCTTTTTTTTGGCTCTAGCAAGCAAGATTCTCCAACAGAAAGATTGTCAAGAAGCTTGGTGTCTGTGATTCGAATTAAACTGATAATCTTGGCTTTTCCTGGTTCTTCAATATATGAAGACCCTTGGTTAAATTGAGCAACCTTTCCTTTTTTTCTCTTTTTTGCCTTTTCAAGGTTCCTTAGAGCCACCTTATTGTGTTTGTCTAACTCAAGTACTTGATTTAAATAAAGTTTGGCTTCTTTAAGCTGACCCAACTGCATTTTAGCCAGCGCTAATCTATTTAGGGCGCCGATATTCTTTTGATCCTCGTTGAGTATTTCTTGATTAAGATCTACAGCAAGCGACCAATCTTGAGCTTTAGCCGCCTCGATTGCTTGTTTTTGGATTGGAGCAATGTTTTTCATATAAGTTTTCTTGATTATTTAATTACCAACAGCCATGATTCTGATATAAACCTTACTGACCTTATTTAATAAATATTGGTAATTGTCAAACAATTGTGTCAAAGAATAATGATTTTTGGAGTCATTGTCAAGTTGCTAATCATATTCATCGATATTTAAACAGAGTTGATGATATAATTTTGAGGAATAGTCAGAGAG
>CAYXBZ010000006.1:0-28175 GCA_964463605.1 uncultured Pseudomonadales bacterium
TAAACCTCGGCTGGCATTATCCTCAGCAGGTGAAGGGGATAAACCGCCACTAACCACCCCTGCGGGGGTGGTTATTTTTTTTATCTTAGTTGTTTCTTCCTCCTCAAACCCTGGTTCATACACAAAACCCACCTTGAGCCACTCAGGAGGCTCCCTCAGCACCCCCTCAGTTTTCAACCATAAGCCAAATTGTACAATGCTGCTAAACTTTCGCTTGATCGAAGCAGTCTTTAAACCTTTTTCCTCTTGATATCGGTGAAAATCGTCTAGTTTGGTTTTTGTTAGCAGCGGCTCAATCTCACTTTCATCGCAAAATTCAATAAATTGACTGATATCACTGCGGTAATTTTTGACAGTAGAGTTTGAGCAGTTGTCCTTTTTGAGTGCTAATAAAAATTCTTGGAGGAACACGTTTGTCTGGAACGGGGGATAGTCATTAACAAACTGTGTCAAAACTCTCATTAGTGAGCTTTCGGGATCACTATTTTTCGATGTTTCTTGACTGAAGTTATTAATTTCCTTGGCTGTCCACTCTGAAAAATCATCTTTCCAGCCTAGAAACTCAACTAGCAGCTCCTGAGCCATGATCTTGAGCTCTTCTTGAGCCAATCCGGTGGTCTTTTCTAGCTCTTTAAATGAAAAATTTTCCAGGAAGGTGGAAAAAGTGGATAAAATGCTGGTGAGGTATCTTTGTTGGGCAGCCACGGTTGTTTAATGCTTTTTTGTGTTATTTGGCGTCTAACCCAGATTCATTAGACACTCAAACAATGTTTCTATAGTAGGAAAAGCCAGTGGTTGGCGCAACCCCTGGTTTTAAGGCAAAAGAGAGCGGTGGAGAGAGCATCGCTGTTACTAGTATAAAAAACGAGCATGCAAAAAAAACCGACGATTCAGTCATTGAACAAAAAGGATCTTAGAACCACCATCAAAAGATATCAAAATACTACAGGCATCAATTTTGCCCAACTTTACTCTAGTGACGAGGAATTTACTCACTATGCTTTTTTCACAGATTTCCCTCTTGCGGATTATGGTAAAACTAGTGTAGTATGTGAAGGAAAATCTACGAGAGAGAATAATAAGCCATTTATTTACTATTACTATTCACCCGATTTACTCAAGTAGAAGGTGATTGTTAATTAAAAAATCCAACGGTCCAATTATCATCTTTGTGAAAAAAACCTGTTTTTGAAGCTTTGGGTGATGCAAAATGTGGATAAACGCAAATCGCGGTTTTCTTTGAACGATTAATAATCTTTGCGGTTTGTGCAAAAATAATCGATTCTAGCAGAGGGAAAATGAATATTAACAGCAAACACAATCTAATTTTCGGGTTTTAAAATGTTGAGAGCAAGCATCTCTTGACTAGAAGGCATTTATGAAAATTACCAGCAAAAAATTGTTATTGTGGCTGCACTCAATCTCGCCGCAGGAGCGACGTCGTGTTCCTATCTCACATCTTGATCTCATCTTAAGCGAACTAACCCCAGAGGGGAGGCAGTCATTAGTTCGTTATTTGGAAAATAATCGACTGCTGTTTGCCGATGAGCTAGATGGTCCAATTAAGCTGAGCTTAAGCTCTCACGGACTAACACAGCTAGAAGCCGATTTTCCGGCTCTTAGAAGGCTAAATCATCCGTGGGAAGGTGACTGGCTGCTCATCATCTTTACCGAATCACCATCAACCGATAACAACTTTCGATATCTGCGCTCTGTATTGTTGCAAGAACACTGCCTTTCTCTGAAAAGAGGTGTCTATCTTCATGCTGGAGAGCTAAGTCAACGCTTAGAAAACCTACTTCACGCAAACTATCGCAGCAGTGTAGTGATAGTGAAAACCAGTTCGTGGGAGTTTGGGGACCCCCAAATTGTTATAGGTCAAAATGAAGTGCTCAAAGACGTGATTGATGTTTATTCTGGGATTGGCAAAGAGCTAGAAACATTGCTAACCAATTTTTCAACTATTAAAAGATTGAGCGATCGGCAAAAAAAGGAGATTGGTTCGATTTACGATCGAATAGTACAAAATTTTCAGCAAGACAATGGAATTATCCCGTACTTTTATCAGAATGCTTCCACAGGCATAGAGTTGCTTGAACGGCTCAAACTCGAGGTAAATAGCAAACTTAACCCATCTCAAGAAGATTGATCAACCTCCCATCACCCGAAACTTGAGCAATAATTGACACTACATGTTGTTGGTTAGCATAGTTTCGGGTGTATCTTTTGTCATTTTGTACTATTAACATTTAATTATCTTTAGACATATTTATATCAGCATTATTAATTTTGCGGGAATAAAATACTTGAGGTTGCGACAATAAATCGGGAATCATGCAATAATCACTTTAGTGATTCTTGCAACACAATAATAAAATAATTCTTACCGAAATAAAGCGAAAATGAACAAGTTGTTAGTAAAATTACTCACACTACCAAACAGTTGAGATATTTATAATTCTGGGACGAATTTAATAACACCTGTAAATAATATAGGGGATGATAATAATTACACTGGCACAAAAAAATAATGCTACTTTTGTCAGCTAGTTTTCAGCAATAGAGGATAAGATGTATTTGTGAATCGCTTGTTGAAGTCTTTAACTCAATTGTTTAACTCAATTATCTCTCTTACTCCATTTGGCTTATTCTTGATTCTGATCATACCCGTAGCTTGCTACGGGGAACAAATCAGAATGGGGGGCTACCCCAGGGTATCACCTCTTTATAAATTAACATTAAAGTTGGCGCTATGGGAAACCCCTCAGAAATGAGCTCATATCTAATACCATTACTAATTTGCGAATTTACTATTCTCAAGGCAATCTATGATGACAGTCACAAGCAACAGGCAAAATAAACGTCTTTAGTCTTGAATTTACTTAGTTAACTCCCGATTACTACCCGCTGCTGATCAAACCAACTTTTGATCTCTATTTCATTCTCTTGTATCTGGGTAGAGAAGCTATGCTTGACTGAATTAGGCTTGGTTGCCTCCAGTTGATACTTACCCTTCTTAAAGCTGAAGCTAAAGCGACCGTTTTTATCACTTAAAGTAGCCACCGTTTGGCGGCCACCCTCCAACTCAGTCAGTCGCACCAGTACATTTCGTACACTATTGCCATCTTGATCAACAACTAGCCCTTTGATGTTGGCAAAAAGCGAGTCTTTCAGTAAATAGAGTACACCCACTAAGAGGTAAATACTCAAGGCTAGAGTGTTAACCAGGCTTGGCCAAAACAGCAAAGTACAACAAGCTAGCAAAATGTTAGCCAAAACGAACAAAGATTTAAACAATATCATTTTGGCCAGCCAAACTTCAATTTTAGTTCTCAATGAATAAGCCATCTTGTTCATTTTGGCAATCAAGCTACTATCAAGGGCTTTGAGTAAGTCGTTGTCGGCTGGTATCTGTAGTGACACCCCGCTCTTATAAATATCAATTTCCAGTTCCTGAGCTTGATAAAAATCCTCCACCCTCGCCGATTCATTTCTACTCAAGAGCGTAGGATATCGATAATCAGGATGAGACAGAGCCAACTTGTATGTTTTTAGTGGTAACTCAGCTGTTGGATACAGACCTTGGTAAGAAGTAATCAAGGTGTGATAGTAGGGAGGAAAACCTTCAGGCTCCGATTGACTGATCAAGGTGAGCTTAGCAAAAGGAATCCCAAGTGTGCTTGGCAGAGGAAGCTGCTGTTGACTAACCAACTCAAAACGCGTCGCGTCAAAAGCCCAACCTTGATACTCTTCAAAAGGCCAAAGACCAAGAGCTCGCCAAATTTGCTTAAGATGACTGGGAGAGAACAGGCTGCCAAACTTTTTTGCCAGTAAGACGGTGGCGCTGATAATCGGCCAAGTAACAATTATTATCACCAGCCAAGGCCCCAACCATCTTAGAAACTCTGAAAACCAAGGCAGGCGCGTCACCTTCCAGATTGGAGTTGGTGTAATTCGACGAATCATCTCATGCACAAACTCCTTGGGTGGAACATAAGGAATCTCGATCGGTTCCTCAGGAGTTGGTATGATCGGCTTTTCCGGCTCCTCAATCGGAGTCACATCAGGTTTTGGAGAGGGAGTAATGCTAGTTGGAGGCAGCACAATTACCTCACTTGGGATGATAATCTTAATTTTCTCAAGGGCGCTAATGTGCCTTGCTTGATCGATAATCACAAAATTGAGAGCAATGACCACATCTCGAGGCAGAATCGGCAGTTGAAAACTCCAGTTGCCCTTCCCATCAATTTCTGATTCAAAGTAGTAGTTATCTTGACCAGGCACAATAACCGTCAACTGAACCAAACTATTTGTCTCACCTCTAGCGACAAGAGTAGGCTGATTAATGCCAAGAGAAATAGGATCTTGAGGAATGGTGCTCGAGTCTTGAGATGAAATGGAAACGGTTACATCACCAATTTGCGTTAGCACAAAATGAGGAGCGATAGAGTCGATCAAAAAACTCCATGTTGCCGAGTCGCTAGTCAAGCCAACTGCATCCACAGCCACAATTTTCCAGGTATGATCACCCTGATCAAGATTAAACTTAACGCTTAGGAAATAATGCCCTAGGCTGGAGTTATACGACAAATCATACCGACTATGACTGCCAGTAGTGGCAATATTATCGATCAGCAGCTTGCCATCAAGATAAAGCTGATAATGCGACATCTCAACATTGTCGGTTGACTCTCGCCAAACAAACTGAGGACGATTAGTACTCACGATGCTTCCATCTTCTGGAGATATTAGAATTGGTGCAGTTGGAGGTACAATGTCTGGCATCGTGGCGCTAACGGTAGCTCCACGAAAAATGATAGGGTCAAATTGGGCAGCCGCTGGCGCGGCTGCCCTCAGCTTGCTGCCAACTATCATCAGCGCTACAAAAAGCAGCACTCGCCACCAACTACAACTGGAAAAAAAAGATAGGGGTGGGCGGCGTTTGTTGATCACTGGTATGATGATTATTCTGCTGATGACAAAAGATTGATCCTCAAGATAGCTGAAGATTTAATCGCAATTTGATCTCTAATCTCAATTTGGCCTGAGATTAAACCTCAACTCATCATAGCAAAAAAAGGCAATGAACGGATCATTGCCTTTGATAAATTTCTGATTCTTTGGCACTTACTATTTAGATTTTTCTTTACTAGTTTTTTTCTCTGGTTTTTCCTCAGTGCCATCAAGTTGTCTTTGCAACTCTTTTACCTTCTCTTGTTCAAGTTCGAGTCTTCTATCGCTATTTCTTTTAATTGCCATTACGAGCAAGGCGATCAGCAAGCCGCCAAAGAGAATCGAGATGATGATTCTAACAGGAACGATCCAGAAGTTGGTGCTATCAACAATTACTTGACCAGCATCGCCATAACTGGCGGTTAGTTTGGCGGTGTACAGTCCAAAGCCCCAAATTTTGTCCCACTTGCCGGCAAAGCTGCGGCTATTTAAAGGAAAGATGTTGGCCGAGTCAACCTCGATTGAATCAGATTTTTGACCAAGCATGTTAAAGATATCGATGCTCATTCTGGGGCGAATATGTATGTCTGACTGATTGCGAACCAAAAACGAGTAGGGCACAGGACCAAACTCTTGAAATTTCTTAAACTTAAAGTCACGAATGTAAGCTTCCTCATTAATCGGACCGTCAACAATTACATAAAACAAAGTGCCAATTCGCTGAGTAACGCCGGCGCCAGAACTTTCGGTATCTGTAATGTCAGATTCGCTAATCGGCTCATGCAACACCATCGCGTAGCGACCTCCGGGCATGGCGTCTTCTGGAATCTCAATTGTGACAGCCATCTCGGCTGATTCTTCTGGGGCCAAGGTATGTTGATTGGGGGTAACTGCCATCCAGTTGGCTAAACTCCAGCGATTGGTAACCGTTTCTCGAACTGGAATAGGGGTAATGCCGTCTTCTTTAACGATAAAATCTTGAGCATAAGAACGCAGTGAAATTGTTCGATTAGAAACATTGCGGACTCGAATGGTAGTTTGGATTGTTTCTCCTGGAGCTACTCTTAGCTGCCCCTCATCTCCTGATCTGGGAGGCATAGCGACCAGTGACAGTGATTCCAAACTGTTGTTGATTTGGGCTTGTGCCTGAGTTGAAAAAAAACTCACCCCAAAAGCTAAAGCGATAGCAAAAAAAAGTGGTAGTAAAAGGCGAGTTTTCTTCATGGGCAGGTGTGTGTTATTGTTGTTAAAAATTAGTAGATGGCAGTTGATGATAAGCTACGGCTGTTAAAAGGTTGCGGTAGCAGTATAAGTAATATAGTTGTAGTAATCGCCAGCAGCAGTTAGAGCGTCAGCAGCAATTCTGTAGCAAACGTAAACACTATCGCTGTTGGTTGGCAAAAGATTGCTGCCGAATATTGTGACTGGGGTATCGCCTGATTGTGCATCAGCAAAATGGCGAGCATCGAAATCAGTTCCAGTCCCGTAAGTGAAGGTGGGAGAGGCGCTGTCGATGTTTTCAATAGAGTAGCCAAAACCTGTGCCGGACGTGGTAGTAATTGTCGTCCAGGCTTGCTCAGAATTTTGAGTCATATCTATAATGTTAGCATCCCAAATACAAAGGTGCTCGTTTGCAGAAGGGTCGATGGTATAGTTTGCTAGTAGGGTAGTTTTTTTGTCAGTGCCAGCATTAGCAACGTCACAGGCAGAGCCCCCCCTACCCAGTTGATCGTTGGCGATAGCGGTAACCACAGCTCCATCTAAAGCGTTAGTGGTGAACTTTAACTCTTGTGCTGCATCGGTAAAATTAGCGGTAGCGATCTCACCAAAAGGAACGCTGCTAGCAGTGGTAGTAACATCAGTTGTAGTACCGCAGCGCGTAAGGGAGTCGGCTTGACCTGTTATGGTAAATGTCAAAGAAGGAACTACTGTAGCGCTGACCCTGACTGCTTCAATTGCTCCAATTTTAACGGTGGTACTGTCAACAACAGTATCTGGAGTGGTGGCGCTGTTAACATTCCTCACAATAACGCTATAAGTATCGGCAACTCCAGTTACGTGAGCTGCTGTTGGTACTGGATTGATGATAGCGTCATCGGCGCCAGAGCCAATGGTCATGGTAATAGTGCCGTTGGTGCCTCCTGTGGTGTATTCACATTGATAAACGTGCCAGTAGCCGGCGGGCAAATCTCCTCCCGTCTGATTTGCTGTGGCGGTGCCGTGGCCAACTCCAAAAGTATGACTTGCTCCGCCTGAGCCGGCGCAAGTTACGGTAGGAGCGGCTCCGCTACCGAAATCAAAATATCCTTGATCTGGGATTCCATCAGCATTGTTTGTAGAAGCAGCTGGGACCAAGACTTGTACATAACCAGCTGTTGCGGTGGTATTTGTGTTAAAAACTGCTGTTAAATCGGTCGTCTCATCTAGGTAGAATGACTCGTCTGTAGTAGCCACGGCACTATCGATAGAAATAATGTTGTCGTCCACGATCTCTGTAATTGTTCTATCACCAGCAGTTGCCCCAGTGAATGTTATTACATCATTCATTATTAGGGCATCGGTTATTTCTGTATTGGCATTGCTGGTGTAATCAGCAATAGCAGGATCAATTATTATCGGAGTACTTGTATCTGATCCAGGAGTGCCGCTTACTTGACCTCTAAAAGAAAACCTCGAATTACTCATGGTCACCGACACGCTTTCTAAGTTTGCGGCTTGAGTGCGTTGACTTTTTGCGAAGACGGTCAGCCCAGCAATGAGGAGTAAAAACAAAAATAAACGGATAAGAGAGGTTTTTCGTTGCATAATGAGCTTCACAATGGTTAACAATTGGTTGATTACTAACATCCATTTAATCAGATCTGTAGGGGATGTGCAATGCTCATTAAAAGGGGTAACCAAAACTAGCTAGCACAACCGTCAAAAAAAATGCACGACAGACTGTCTGTGGGCGTAATTTATTATCATCTTAAGAACTAAGAAACAAACTCCAGAAAATTTGTCTGATTGATAGTGTTAAAGGTGGCTTTTGGATAAGATTTTTTCCAGGTCATAGGAGCAGTGGCGTTTTTGCTGCCCCACTTAAACTCATAAGCATTGAGCTCGCCCTTGTTTTCCTCAACCAGATCGATCTCTTGCTGTTGATAAGTCCGCCAAAAGTAATAGCTCACATCTTTTTCAAGATAAGCATGACGTTTCATTCTTTCGAGAAAAAGATAGTTCTCCCAGAGTTGGGGGAGATCGTCTCGGTTGGATGCTAGATTCAAGTTGCCAATGATAACGTTGCGCACTCCAGTATCATAAAAATAGTAGCGAGATGACTTGGTAATTTCTTTGCGCAGATTGCGACTAAAACCTCTTACATTAATGAGGATAAAGCTTTTTTCAAGTAGATCAAGATATTTTTCTACAGTATTTTTACTCATTCCTAACTGTACTCCAAGCTCCTGATGCGAAACCTCTTTTCCAATCTGAAATGCAATCAATTTGAGCAGGTCAATTATTTTTCTAGAATTTTTGATATTTTGCAGCTCAAGCACATCTTTCAGCAAGTAAGAATCTCTAAGTTGTCTAAGATATTTAGTTTTTTTCTTGAAACTAGATGAGGTGATTACTTCTGGATAAGAACCGAAAACCAATAAGTTTTCTAAATCCTGTTTAATTTTCATACCACCAAACTGTTGTCTAAGTTCAATCGCAGAGATAGGAAACAGGCGAATAATATTCTGCCTTCCCACCAATGGTTCACCTATGTTGTTGGCAAGGCCAAATGAGGAAGATCCGGTGGCAATTATTTTTAAATGGGGGAGTTGGTCAACAAGAATTTTTAAGCTCTGGCCAATTTGATTAATGCGTTGTGCCTCATCAAGAAATAGCAAATCATAATCTTGGAAAAACGGAATAATTCTGGAAAATTTTTGAGACTCAAGTAATATTTTTAGATCTAGATCATCACCTGAGGAGGAAAACAACTTGCCAGAATATGAATTGAGATAATTTTGCACAAGCGTGGTTTTACCCACTTGTCTGGGACCATAGATTACAAGAACCTTGCCAGGGTTCAGTAATTGATCAAGTTTATTGGCGTAGAATCGTTCAATTGTAGGATTTTTTGGCGTAGTCTGGTCTGGATTGTTTTTCATTGTTGTTTAAGACTTTTCATTGTTTTTATAATAACATTTGATGTAAATTGCGTCAATTGACTGACTGAATTTAGCTTAATTGCGTCAATTGACTGACGCAATTTAACGCACTAACGCATCTTGTTCACCACCTGCTTCCACCCCCAATGCATAAACCAACCCACTCCAGCTAAAACAATTACCGAGAAGGGCAGGGCAATCACCGTTTTGCTAAACTGTTGCTCTCCCAGCTCGAAGTGAAGCTTGTAAACACCAACCATGAACGGCGGCTTGTAATGAAACTGAGTATAAAGAGTATCCACCTTCTTTGGGTCAAGCAAACCCTCGGCATCTAGAATATCGGGATTTAGACTGGTGCCGCGGACAGTTCTGCTGGAGTCAGCCAGCACAAAATCAGGATAAAAAATATACTCAGCTATGTTTTGTTGAAAAATATTTTGGATGATGGTGCGCCCTTGGATGAGAGTGGCGGTGGCGCCAGTGTTTTCTGCCTGTAGGCTAAATTTAATTCCAGCGAAACTGTCGGTGAGCTTGGGTAGTTCCAGCCGCGCCACCGCCAACTCCCCCTGATTCTCCTCATCGTGACCGATAAACACAATCAAGTTGCTCACCACAGTTCCGGCCACATGGCTGCCTTCAGCCTCGGCTGTTGAACGAGCATTGATCATGATCGCAAGAGGATACTCTTTGTTGGGTACCACATCATTAACATCAATTTGCAGATTGATGCTGTGACTGCGGTCTGGTTGTAGCACAAACGGTTCACCAAATGTTAAATCTGGATTGGCCTCACGATTAAAGATTCTTCCTGGCTGCAGGGCGGGCTGGCCGGTTTTCCCATCTGCCTTGAAGTCGGTGATATTGACCGAGATTTCAAGCGGCTTAACGCCATGATTCTTGACTATTAATGTATGTTTCAGCTTTTCAGATGGTTTTACATAGACATACGCCACCGGCGGATGCACCGACAGCGACAGCGGTGCATCAGAAGGGGAGTCGATGGCATCATCTGGCAAAATCTCTTCAAGCTCAGATTGGGCGGCCTCCAGCTGTTCCATCCTCGGCTGAGCCAAACTAACATTAGGACTGATTAAATTAGCACTCAACATCAACAAACCTGCGGCCGCCACCAAATCAAATCTTAACTCATCAGACTGGAATTTTTGTAATGAAAACTTCATAGTTTTTGTGTCTAATAGCCTGGGACTAATCGCTAGAAACTAATAACCCGGAACCGCAATGTATACAATGCCGGTGGTGTAGTGGCCGGCTGCTTGGGCGCCACCGATCCCTGCTTTGTAAGTAATTAAGGCTTCCTCGTTTTTGGCGACATTATCACTACTCATGACTAACTGCATGCTGCCACCCTGGCTGGCGTCAGCGAAAGGTCTGAAGCACTCATCATCTGCCAAGCAATCAGGATTGTCGCTGGTGAAATCTTCCTCCACGGTATTTCCCTGAGCGTTGTAGCCAAAGCCAGGCTCATTTTGGTTAATCCATGGTTTAGCATCATCAACATTACAACTATAACCAGGATCACATTCGGTATCAGGAATCCAGGCTAGACCGTTGGCCAGCATCAGCCGATGTAGCTCGTAGGTGTACACTTTGTAGCCGCCTGCTCCGCGAGTGCTGATGGTCAGGGTATTTTGCACGGTATTATGTACTCCGGGGGTAAGCTCGCCTAAATCTAGATCGGTGTCGGAGATGGTGAATCTGAATTCACCAATTTGATAAATGTATTGAAAGCCGGCCCCTACAAAGTAGTAGCTTCCGGTGTCACCAAAGTCACCATAGGGGCCGGCGGCGGTTTGTCCCAAAGTATAACTCACATTATATAAAGTACCCTCGCGCTTGCCGGCACCCATATTAAAGTTGCCAAACTGGATAATGTATGAGTCGGATGTTAATCTCTCGGCGGATGATAGCGGGGGATTGAACAAAGACTCGATTGTTATAAATAAACTCAGCGCAAAACCGACGATAGCCAAGCTTTGCCATAAAGTTTTTGATCGATAAAACTGAAAGTGCCGACAAATTTTCATGAATCTTGAGTTGAGCGCTGATTGTTTTGGCTGGTTTTTTCTTTTTCTTGTAGCAGTTGTTTTATTTTTTCTAACTCTATTCTCATTAGAGTCAATTGTCCTTTTACGGTATTTATATTCTGGGGAAACTCTAATAAGGATAGAGTTTGCTCGATTTTTGGTTGCAAGAAATTAAACAAGAAATCATCAAAAAAACTAAGCCACCCCCTGGTATTAGTGGTGATATTTTCTAGCTCTTGTTCTTTTTGATCCAAGAATATTTTGTAGCTGTGAATCTCGTTGTGCTCTATTGAGACTAGAGTTTGTTTCTCTTTTGCTTGTTCATGTTGGTACTTAGCGAATAGAAAAAAGACCATCACTAGTGGAATACTAATCAAATGAGATAGATGCAAACTGTCAGATAAAGCAGGCTCAAGTGCGTAGAAAAAAAGAAGAGTAAGCAGGGTAAGAAAGATTGAGGTCCAGCGCTCCATTGTCATCGACACAAAAAAGAGATATACAAAAGTGAGAGCGAAAAAAACTGAGGTGGTAGCACCGGTGGCACCAATCAGAATCAAGAAGGCAAAAGTGACCAAGACCATCTCGTCAACAGCGGTAGTGGGTAACACCTCCCAGATTGCAGCCTCATTGGCTTTTTTGAGAATGAAATAAAGAATGAAGCAAGCGCCAAAAGCCTGTAGTGAGTATTGAGCTAGCGAGGGAATCGAAAGCCAGAGATAGGCAATGCCAATCGAGGTGCTAAGAGCAAGAGTTTGAGCTAAGGTTTTGCGGGTGGTTGCAGACATGGGCAGATTTTAGAATTTGTTAATATGATCGAGGATCTTGCTTCAAGTATAGCGCAGACACAACAGAGCGACAACAGACAGTGGGATTGATTTAACCAAAGACAAATGCGGTTGACCCAACCAAATAGGAAAACTTCAGCTAAAAGTCAGTTAAGCGGTGCATAATCTGAATAATTAATCCATTAACAGTTTGGAAAGAAAAAATGTTGTACACAATTTACACAAAAATTGACAATAGTCTTGGGTTTCAGTACACTAAACTCATGACAAAAAAACAAAAAAAGATCGAACCAAGTGATTATCTAGTAAATGCCAAAGAACTGCGCCAAAACATGTCGGCTATTCTTGATTCTCTTGAAGAGAAAAGATATCTCATTGTCACTCGTTATGGGCGACCCAAAGGAGTATTGGTTGATTACGAGTACTTCAGCCCCAGAATGACCATGAGCCAGAAAGAGTGGGAAAGGGGCTTTGATCGAATGAGGGAGATAATCAGTCAATCCAAGGGTGATATGACAGAGCAAGAAGCCTATGACTTTATTGATGAGGTTAAGCAAGAGATTCGTGCTGAAAAAAGAGCTGCTAAAGCCAAGAAGCTAGCTCAAGGAAAAAAAGATGATTAGGGTTGTGTTAGATACAAACATTTTCATTTCTTTTTTATTAAAGCGCAAAGGATCAGGTATTTGGAAGCTTTATGATGCTTGGGAAGAGGTTTGTTTCATCAATCACATCTCTCTTTATTCGCTGCGAGAACTAGTTGAGGTTCTTAGCCGCGCCAAAATTCAAGACAAAGCAGGCTTAGAAATTGAGCAAATCAAGCAGTTGCTGCGAGAGGTGGTAGATAGATCGGTGTTAATCAAGCCACTTCATCAGGCAAAAAAAGTTTTACAAGACGAGGAAGATCTAATATTTTTAGAGATAGCCACCACCGCCCAGGCTCATTATGTTGTTAGCGGTGACAAGGGCTTGCTGCAGCTAGGAGAGTATCAAGGCAGAGACAATTTGCCTTTAGTCAAAATAGTCTCGGTAGGTCAGTTTTTGAAGCTGATGGAAAATGTTGAGGAGTGAAATTCTGATGTTTGCTTTTTTTTGTTTGGTGAGTAGTTGTTGGATATTAACCTAATTCCCATAAATCACCTAAATTGTAGGAATTAGATTCCTACAATTTGAGATATTCTAGTCTTGACGTTTTGTATATCAGGACATAAAATGTACATAATTGTACATTATTAGTCTTTCTCAGTATGTCGTCAACAGCTTATTCACCAGACTACAAGGCAGCTTTGCTTAAACAAAATAGACAAATTTTTTCTACCAATGATCTGGCAATTTTGTGGCAGATTGTGAATCGAAACACCTTGCGCACCACCATTAAACGTTATTTGGCCAATCAAACTTTGTTTAGTATCCGCCGGGGTTTGTACAGCGTGGTGCCTCTCAATAAATTGGACCCAAAACTTTTGGGAACAAGCTATGTGAATGGTTTTTGTTATGTTAGCTTGCAAACGGTTCTGGCAAAGAATGGCTTAATCAATCAACAGCCAAGAGCAATTACCTTGATTGGGGCTCGATCGCAAACTTTTTCTCTAGCGGGAAATGAGTATATTTGCAAAAAGATGAAACCTCTGTATTTGCAAAATTTGGAAGGAATTAGTCTGGATGAGGACTATCCGCAGGCTACCCTAGCAAGAGCTATTGCTGACATTTGGTATTACAACTCCCGCTTTTATCTAGATCATGCCCAGACTCGTTTTATAAAACAAGCCAAAGCAATTTCTAAAAAAGTATTTAAATAAAGGTTTACAAATGAAAGTTCCTCATCAACAAGATATTCCGCACAAATTAGCTCTCTATCGTTTGCTGGGTAGTTTGTTGGATGATCCCTTGGTGGCAACAAGCATCTTTTTTAAAGGTGGTACCTGCGCAGCCATGTTAGGTTATCTAGACAGGTTCAGTGTTGATCTTGATTTTGATTTGCTGGATAAAAGTAAGAAAAAGGAGCTTCGATTGGTATTGCATCAGATTTTTAAGGATTTGGATTACATGGTTAAGGATGAGTCACAACAACATTTACAGTTCTTCTTAAAATACTCAGACAAAACAAATCAGCGCAATACACTCAAACTAGAGATCACCGATCTAGTCTCATCAAAGAATGAGTATCAGCGAGTCCATTTGGTAGAGTTGGATCGCTACTGTCAGTCGCAAACGGTTGAGACGATGTTTGCCAACAAATTAGTGGCGCTTAAGGCTAGGTGGGAAAAGACCGGCTCAATAGCTGGCAGGGATGTGTACGATGTTCATCATTTTTTTGAGGAGGGTTTTGACATTAATCGAGCTGTAGTCGAGGATTTGAGAAACTGTCCTTTTAATGATTGCTTGAGGGAGCTAGCGGATTTTGTTGAAAAAGAGATAACAAACAAACTGCTTTTTGAGGATCTTAATCCGTTATTGTCAACAAAAAAAATGAGGCAGGCTGTGCCTAAGCTCAAAAAGGAGACAATTATGCTGCTAAGGAGTGCGGCAGAAAGATGAGCGAGTTTATATTGAATTTTTTTCTTATGATTTTTTGATGATATACTATCTCCCAGATCAAATAATTGAATCACTATGCCAAAATCGTCAAAATTACCAACATCGTCAACATCTTCAACCTATAATCATCAACAGTCAGAGCCCCGCTGGCAGCAGCGCTGGGAAGAAGCCAACCTGTTTCAGGATCAGGTTAATCAGTTTGCTGATAAGGCAGAGAGCGGCGAGAAAATCAACCCGCTTTATTTGTTGTTTGCCTTTGCCTATCCTTCTGGCTCTGGCTTGCATGTGGGTCACGTTGAAAGCAAAACGGCTTTAGACATTTTGGCTCGCTACAACCGCATGTTGGGCAAAGACGTAATTTTTCCGGTGGGCTGGGATGCCTTTGGTTTGCCAGCCGAGAACTATGCCATCAAGACCGGTGTATCGCCAGCAGTGACTACTAAAGAAGCGATTAATACCTTTCGCCGCCAGATTAAGCGACTGGGCATTAGCTATGATTGGGCAAGCGAGCTTGCTACCTGCCATCCAGACTACTACAAGTTTACGCAGTGGCTGTTTGCTCAGTTGTATCAGGAGGGTCTGGCCTACAAAAAGATGGGTAGTGTGAACTGGTGTTCATCTTGTCAAACGGTGCTGGCTAACGAGCAGGTGGTTGAGGGCTTGTGCGAGCGCTGCGATAGCGAGGTGATTCAGAAGGAGCTGGAGCAGTGGTACTTCAAGATCACAGAATACAAGGATGAGCTGATTGAGGGTTTGGAAAAAGTTGATTGGCCCGAGCCCACCAAGCAACAACAGCTACATTGGATCGGCCGCAGCCAGGGCGCTGAGGTTGATTTTAGACTTCAAGCAGATGAGGCTGCAGTTTTGCCTTGCTTCACCACTCGCATCGACACTATTTTTGGCACCACTTTTTTGGTAATTTCTCCTGAAAAGTTTCGTCAGATGGAGATGACCCAGCATATGAATCAAGTGCATACTCAGGAGGTGGCTAAGTATTTAGATCAGGCTTTTAAGAAAACCGAGGAAGAGCGTCGCATCGGCGAGAAAGACAAGTCGGGGGTTAACACTGGTTTGTTAGCAATCAATCCGGTCAACGGGGCAGAGGTCCCCATTTTTGTGGCAGATTACGTTTTAGGCCACGTAGGCACTGGAGTAGTGATGGGAGTGCCGGCTCATGACGAGCGCGACTGGGCCTTTGCCGTCAAACATAACCTGGAAATTCTTCCGGTAATTGCTCCAGTTGAGGGTAAGGTGCTGGTCGATGGAAAGTTGGAGGAGTATGACGCCACAAATCCTCAGATTTGCACTCCAGAATATGGGGTGATGATCAATTCTGGAAAGTATGACGGACTAACTTCAAAAGACGGTCAGCAAAAAATAATCCAGGATTTTTCGGATGTAATTTGTTCAACTACTACTTACAAACTGCGAGACTGGCTAATTTCCCGCCAGCGCTATTGGGGTGCTCCCATTCCGGTGATCTATGATCCGCAGGGAGAGGCTCATTTAATTAAAGACAAAGATTTGCCTTGGTTGCTGCCAGAAGATGTTGACTTCAAACCCACTGGAGAGTCACCCTTGGTGTCTAGCGAGGAACTGCAGCGGCGTACTCAAGAGTACGCCGCCCGCGAGTTCGCCGATTTAATAGCTAGCAACAACTGGCCGGCCGATGGTTCCGGCTGGCGCCCAGAGTATGACACGATGGATACTTTTGTTGACTCCTCTTGGTACTACTTGAGGTTCTTAGATGCCCGCAATCAAGACAAGTTTGCCAAAGAAGAGCGGCTGAACAAGTTCATGCCGGTTGATTTTTACTTAATTGGTCCCGAGCATATCGTGCTGCATTTGCTGTACTCGCGCTTTTTTACCAAGTTTTTGCGCGATCAAGGCTTTATTGATCTACCCAGCGGCGAGCCTTTTGCCAAGATGCGCCATCAGGGCATGATCTTGGGTCCTGATCACAAAAAAATGAGCAAGAGCAAGGGCAATGTTATTAACCCTGATGAGATTATTGAAAAGTACGGCGCCGACACCTTGAGAGTGTACGAGATGTTTATGGGTCCTTTAGAAGCTGATAAGCCCTGGGATGACCGAGCGGTTCAGGGCGTGGCTAGATTTTTGCACAAAATATACAAGTTGTTTGTTTTGACTCTTGAGAAACTAGAGGAGGGGAGTGGTGCAGAAGAATCATCCGAAAAACTAGAGCGCAAACTGCACGCAACCATTAAAAAAGTAACAAAAGATTTATCAGAACTAAAGTTTAATACCGCCATTGCGGCTTTGATGGAATTTGGCAATGATTGGCAAGCAGTCTTAAAGGCAGGGGAAAATTCATTCAATCGAACTCAGCTGAAGGCACTGGTCAAGTTGCTTGCCCCATTGGCGCCATTCATGGCTGAGGAGCTGTGGTCCCTGCTGGGTGAAGAGTTTAGTGTTCATCAGCAGACCTGGCCAGAGTTCGACCCAGAATTGGCCAAAGCACAATTGATCATCATTCCGGTTCAAGTTAACGGCAAGTTGCGCGGCGAGTTAGAGCTGGATGCTGGCGAACTGGAACAAATGAATCAAGAAGAGGTGATTGCTTTAGCCAAGCAACTTGAGTCGGTGCAAAAGTGGCTGGCTGATTCCAACGGTAAAATTCCATCAAAGCTCAAGAAAGAGATTTATGTTTCAGGCAAGATAGTGAGTTTGGTGAAGTAGAGTCTTTTCAGGGGGAATGAGATTGCCCGTTGAGGTTTCTGTTTTTTCTTCTTTCAAAAATAATGAAAACTATACTTTCATTATTTATTCTGTTACACTCAGTTACAGCAGAGGCGTTACAAAAAACTAGCAGTTTGCTATTTTTCAGTTATTTTTCAGAAAGAAAGGTCAATATGGAAGCACAGAAGAAAATTATGTCAATTACCTCTCAGGGACAGATTACCATTCCAACTAAGATACGCAACTCGCTGGGAATTGAAGGGGCTGTTAAGGCTTTGGTAACTCAGGTGGATGGCTTGATTGTGATTAAACCTCAAGTGGAGTTTGATCAGCTGGCAGGCAGTCTGCACAGCGATGTTCGCCTGAGTGACACTGAGCTGCAAGAGGCAAGAGCTGCATTTAGCAAAAAATGGACGGACGCCTCATGAGAAATTCTCAGGGAAAAACTTTTATTGTGGACACCAACGTTATTCTGCGCTTTTTAGTAGGCGATCAACCAGATCAACTGAAACAAGCTCAAGCTTGGTTCAAGTTGGCAAGGCAAGGGGAGTGGCAGCTACAAATCTCATCTCTAGTAGTCGCTGAGTGCTGCTTTGTGTTGGAGTCTTTTTATCACATTAAGCGTGAGCAAATTGCTCAAAAGATGTCTGTTTTGCTGGGGCAGCGATGGTTGCAAGTGCCAGAAAGAGCCGCGTTTGCAAACATGTGGGACAAGTATTTAGATGGATTGCACTTTGTTGACAGCTATCTTCTAGCTTGGGCAAAGGTCCATCAGCAGCAGGTTTTGAGTTTTGACGAAAAACTGAAGAAAAATGAAAAATAAGTTAAGGCGGTTTAGAAAAGAATCCTGACAATCAGCCACTTGCTTTTCTTCTTTTTCTGCGATATATTTCTAATAATTGCTAAAAAACACAATCTTTAGAAATATTATCAATTTTTGCGATCATGTTAGGAGTTGGTGTGAGATATCTTGATTTTTACCAACAGTTTAAGCAGTTTGAGGTGATTCGTTTGGGTGATATCAAACTGATTGAGCCAAACTTTGACCACAAGCGTTTGGTTGAGTGGCAGCAAAAGGGTTATCTGGTGCAGTTGCGACGGGGGCATTATATCCTTGCTGACCAAGTGAAAAGTCTAAGTGAGGAGGGACTGTTTTTGATCGCCAACAAGATCTACTCGCCGTCGTATGTTTCCTTAGAAACAGCTTTCCATTACTACAACTTTATTCCCGAAGCACCGTTTACCATTACTAGCATCAGTTCACGAAAAACAGAGCAGTTTGCAACTCCGATAGGAAACTTCAGCTATCGTTCAGTAAAATCTGATTTAATGCAAGGATACAAACTAATCAATGTAGAAACTGGACAGCAGTCTACAAATAATGGACACTCTTTTGAACAATCTGCCAAGTTGGCATATCCAGAGAAGGCGATTCTAGATTATCTCTATCTTAATTCCAAGATAAATGATATCGACGCATTAGCCTCCTTGAGGTTGAATAGGGAAGAGATTAAGTCAAGATGTAATTTTGAAAGATTTGAACAACTGTTGTCGATATATTCCAACAAGGCGCTGCGTCAAAGAGCGGAGGTGTTTGTGGGGTGGACTCAGCAACGATAAACTAAATAGAGATTTCAGATTAATAATAACTTTTTAATGTCACCATGTTGAATTTAAATCAAATCAAACAGCAGTATCCAGAGCAGCTTCATTCTCAGCCTAGGTTTTTGCTGAGGGAGTATTTGCAGCACAAGCTATTGGAGTTAATCTCACATCAAGAGCATGGGAGAAAGTTAGTTTTCATGGGAGGAACAGCTATTAGGCTTTTTTATAGCAGTCAGCGTTTCTCTGAAGATTTGGATTTTGACAATCAAGGATTGACTCAAGAGCAGTTCGAGCAGTTGCTGTTGGATGTGGCCGCTAATTTAGAATTGGAAGGCTTGGCAACAGAAGCTCGTTTTAGTCACAAGGAGGCTTTTCACTGCTACTTAAAGTTCACTGATATTCTTCAACAACTTAACTTAACCAAGCAAAAAAAGGAAAAAATCTTGATTCGCATCGACACAACAGGCCAAGATTATCAATATCAACCTCAATTTAAGATTCTTAATAAGTTTGATGTTTTTGCTCGGGTGCCAGTGTCGCCCGCCGATTTGTTGTTGGCCCAAAAACTAACAGCACTCTTGGGTCGGAAAAGGGCTAAGGGTAGAGATTTTTACGACGCCGTTTTTTTAGCAGGACAGACCCAGCCGGACTACAACTATTTACAGCAGAAGGTTCAAATTTCTAGCTCCACTCAGTTAAAGAAAGCTCTTAAGGAGAAAATTGCTGATCTTGATCTCAGGTTGATGGCAGATGATGTAGCATCATTTCTAATGAAGAGTTCAGATCTAGCTAGAGTAGAGCAGTTTGATGAATTTGTTGAGCAGTGGTTAGGTTGATTACTTTTCTTTATTAACTTCCAATTTTTTCCACTCTGCTTTCCAATTTTTCGATAGCAACTGTTTTTTTTCTACGGTTTGTGTCAGTTTCATGACATAGAGTTGACCTATGTCATTGTCTGATGGAATCTCCAGCTCCTCAGTAACTTCAAAAAAGTGGCGCACCTTAGTTTCAGTTATACTTTTCGTTCTTGGAGTAGCAAGTCTGATTTGGGGAACTCATAACTTATTGATACAAACGCAAGTTCCTAACTGTGCAACTGTAGTTGATGAGCTAATGCTAGCAACTAATTCAGGTGTTGAGGATTGGCAGGAAGATGAGCAAGAGCAGGAAAAGATAGAAGAAGTAAATAGAGGTATTAACAGTGGTCTAGAGCTAGGTAGCATACAAGTAGAGATTAGCGGGGCTGTTGAAAATCCAGGATTATATTGGATAAGTTACAGTTCTAGATTGGGAGATTTGATCAAGTTGTCAGGTGGTTTTACCAAAGATGCTGATCTCAAGAAGATAAATCAACAGCTTAATTTAGCTGGAAAGCTTAAAGATGAGCAACAGATTAAGATACCCTTCAAACAAGAAGTGGAAATGGAAGAATGGCTCACTCTTTACTGTCAGGGAATAAATCAATCCACAAATCAAACATCGTCGAGTAAACAATCATCATTGATCGCGGAAGAAGGAGCTAGTTTAGAGGTGGAGAACGAAGGTGGGAGCTTGATTGATACAAATCTCCAAGACTGTATCTCCATAAACTATGCAAGCAGCAATCAGTTGCAGACTTTAGTAGGAGTGGGAGAAAAAACTGCTCAGCTAATTATCGAAGGAAGACCCTACTTCAAAGTAAGCGAACTATTAGAGGTAAAAGGAATTGGAGATGCAACGCTAGAAAAGCTCGAGCCTCATATTTGTTTATAGGAATGATGCAATGTCACTACAATTAATATTTTATCAGACGATACTATAGGATAAGAAAATTATGATATGTCTAAATAAAAATGGCCTTACATTTTATACAAAGAGTAGTGGTAAATGTTAAAAACATGCATATCATTGTACAAGATGTATTTAATATCACATTTCGTATCACAAAGATTGAATAGTTAATAATTATTGCAACAGTACTAAGTTATATATATTGATATATATAGCAATATATATAGCAAAAGAAATTAAGCAATAATTATAAATTGCCCGAAACTTACTAATAAACGTACAAATTGTTAGTCAGTTGTTGCTCTCAAAGAACGAGATTCAGGTTTATCATGAAAAAATAGCTTTTTACTCAAGCAACCTGATAAATTTGATCTAGAAATTAAGATGAGTAAATTAATAAAAAATGTGATTTGGCAAACTACCACGATTGACTGCTAGTTACTTTTTTGAAACCATTTATGAACGTTGATCAACCTTTTTTAATCTTTTCAACTTTACTAAGTTCGCTTATTTATTGGTTTGAGATAGGTTCCTTACTTTGTGATGCTTTGAAAGTAGAGTTAAAGGCAATAGGCTACTATTATCTAGGTAATTTAGACACAAGCTATGCAATGGGCCTACTGTGGGGAGTACAACTTGGGCAAAATGGCAGTCTACATCATAAACTACAAGTTATAGGGATGTCAACTTTGTGGTCGGCATCGGGATTAGCTGTTTCTCTCTTTTTATCAGCGCAGCGATCTATTTACAGCTTTCTTAGATATGTCTATATTTCTAAAAGAACGATTTTGCACCTATTAAGCCTTTTCTTCTTCTGGCACATGAGTGCCAAATCTCCTTCTTTGCTACGCGCTTTGTTGATGGCGAGCTTAGCTTTAATTATTAAGGATTTGTGTAACCGACAGCTTAAATCCATTTATTCTTTGTTTCTTACTTTGTGTTTTTTGTTAATTTATGATTTGTTAATCTCAAATTCTCAGTTTGGTCAATCTTTATCATTGCAGTTTTCAGTTGCCGCTGTTTTTGGTGTTGTTTACTTGCAGCCGACGATTAAGTCTCTTTTTATTAAAATTTTATTGAAGAGAAACAGATCTTCTACCTTTATCTCCTCATCCTCAATTACAACTTTTATTAGTTTTGTTAGAAAAAATTGCAGTTGGTTCTTTTCTATGATAGTTAACAATTTATCTTTGCTTCTTTCTATTCAGTTGTCGATGCTTCCGCTGATTTCTCAAACGTGGGGTGAGGTTAATTTGGTGCAGTTCATTACCTCTACCTTGATTGCTGGTTTGTCTCCAGCTTTATTTTTGCTTGGGCTCATCTGGTTTGTCTGGACACTTGCTGTGTTTTCTTTTGGATTGATTGGTCGTTTTGATTATTTATCAAGAACAGTATCACTATTACTAATTTTTCCAGTGAAGATGATGTTTCAGCTCGCTGATCAACTAGTACAAATCGAACAAGTTGTACTGTTACTTCCACCTTTCAATAACTTATCAACTATAGCCTGGTATAGCGCCATATTCTTTGTAGGAGAATATTATGTGTGGAGGATGGGGCGCGCGCTGCGCGCGCGCCCCTCATTCAATCATTTAACAAAAATCCTTACTCCATAATTCTAAAAATGATCAAAAAAATATCTATCATCATGACAGTTTTTACTCTGGGATTAATCTTTCAGATCTATCAACAATGGCCGTCAGAAAATCTTGAGGTAATATTTTGCGATGTGGGGCAAGGCGATGCTATTTTAATATCATATGGGTCATGGCAGATGCTTGTTGATGCTGGATACAACGATCAAGTGCTTGACTGTTTGCGCCACAATGTGCCATTTTGGGATAAAACTCTTGAGTTAGTGTTGGCAACTCACACAGATCATGATCACATCGGTGGCTTTTCAAGTGTATTTGAGAACTATCACGTGCAAACCATTCTTTTAGCCGATGTAGGAGAGAGTGAGAGCTATAAGAACATGCTCAATGCCATGAAAAACACACTCATGGATGGTGCGGTAGTTAAAAACACGTTTTTAGGTCAAAAGATCTCTTTTACCTCAAGAGGAGAGTTGCTGGTTTTGAGTCCCGATGAGGGCAATTTGCCAATTGAAAACTGCTCTGCAAAGCAGTTTGCCGAAACAATTTTATCGGACGCAATACCGATTGAATTGGTAGAAGAGCAATCAGCGAATGAGCGATCCATCATCTTATTATTAAGATATTTTGAGTTTGAGCTTTTGCTGATGGGAGATGCCCATCACTCAAACGAATTAGCACTTATAGATAAGGGATTGATTAAAAAGGTAGAGGGAATAAAAATAGGGCATCATGGGTCTAAAAGTAGTACCCATCATGACTTCATCAAGGAAACACAACCCGAATTTGCCGTTATCAGCTGCGGGTTTAACAATAAGTTTGGCCACCCTTCTTCAGAGGTTCTTCAGCTGTTAAATGAGAATCAAGTACAGCATTTTAGGACAGATGAGCGAGGCGACCTCAAGCTCATCACCAATGGTAGTAATTATTGGATTAAAAATTAGTAATGTTGAGTGGCAATTGGCTTGAGGAGCAACAGTTAATTAATAATAAAATATTTAATTAATTGATGCTAGAAAGTGGTTGATAAAACACTGCAAAAAACTGCAGCGTTGGTTGATAGCAGAATGGTTGTGCCAACTCACTCAAAGCTTACTAACTGTACAAAAGTTTGGTTGAACTCACTTTTGCATTAATTGCAAATAATGAACTTATTTACCATTGGTTGTTAAAGGGCTTGTAAAAAATAATATCGCATAGTTTGAGTACCATTGCAAGTACTAATTTATTTTGACTCAATTGAATTGTGGAATTAGTTTAATTTCTCTAGTAAAAATGTGTTCAATTGCTTGGTTAAATCAAATTAATGTATTCTGACAATTTTGATTATTTGCGCCCAATTTTGATGAGAATTAGACATTTTTTTAATCTTCGGTTAAGTTTCGCCTAGATTAATCCAGATGATAACTCGTTATTAGTTTAATTATCGCTAGCAATGTAGATTATTATTCGTAATTGGGCACTTGTTTTGTATCTGGTATTGCTTTAGACGTCAACAATGTGGCTGAAGTCAAAGAACAAATATTGTGTACAAAATCTATGGGTTTATTTCATATCTATGATAATAAAAAGACATCTAACAATTAACTTCTGAATCAAAAGAATGCAATTGATGTGATGCGGTTTCCCTTTTCAGATATGCTGTAGAACCATCTCTTTCAAGCGAGAGCCAGATCAGCGCTTGCCTAGTTCTGTGCTAGAATTGGATCTATGTTTAATGTCACCTATGAAAAACTTGAGCTAGGGTTGCAGCTAATTATTGCTCCCATGCCGGCCCTTAAATCAGTTACCGCTTTGGTGCTAGTGAATGCTGGCTCGCGTTATGAAGAGGAGTCCGAATATGGAGCTGCTCATTTATTAGAGCATCTGGTGTTTAAAGGTACGAAGAACTATCCTGATGGCTATAAACTGTCTATTGCTTTAGATAGCATTGGAGCAAGTTCTAATGCTTTTACTTCAAAAGAGTACACTGGATTTTATGTAACGGCTGCAAGTAGTTATTTAGATTTTTCTTTAAAAATATTAAATGAGTTGGTGTTTCTTCCTTTAATTCGTCCTCTGGACGTTGATAAAGAAAAAGCAGTGGTAATTGAAGAGATAAAGATGTATCGAGACTCGCCAGAAGACTTTATCTCAGATGAATTCGAGCAAGCAATTTATCGAGGCACCAGTTTGGAACATCCAATTTGTGGCACGCCCAACTCCGTGCAGCAGCAGTCGGCATTGAGTTTGCGTGGTTTTCTGCAAAAGTGGTATGGATTGGAAAATATTACCTTAGTTCTTGCAGGTGATGAGGCAAAGTTAACAGAACCAGAATTAATCAACAATATCCTCAAAATATTTACTTCTCACGACTCAGCCAACACTAAAGAAAAAAACTCAATCAGAAATCAAGCAAATAAACATCAACAAAGACGTCGACAATATCTGGCAAAAAACAATTTATTTTCTGAAGATAAGCTTATTAAGCGCCATCGGTCAACCGAGCAGGCTCATCTAGTTTTAGGTTGGCCGGCTTTGAAACGCGATCATCCACAAAGATTTGCCTTAAATCTTCTTTCAACCATTATGGGAGGCAATCGCAGCTCGCGACTATTTTATGCGGTGCGCGAACAAGCCAATCTCGCTTACTACGTCTATGCTGATGTTGATCAGTATCATGATGGTGGTTTTTTAGGAGTTAGCGCTGGACTCAATCTAGAGAAGAAAGAGGAGGGAATAGAACTGATCACTAGCGAGTTTGCCCAGTTGGTAGACGGAACTAAGCCTCTTTCTGAAGAGGAACTACAAAGAGCTAAAGACTATTTAACTGGTCGAATTTATTTGGGTCTGGAAAATTCCAACTCGGTGGCGCGCCATTACGGTTTAAGTCACTTACTTTATGACAGAATCGAGCATCCACAAGAAGTAATTAATGGTATTAACTCAGTAAGGCTGAAACAGCTTGAGCAGTTGGCTCAAAAACTGATCGTTGCTGATGAAATGAGGCTGGCGGTAGTGAGTCCCTGAATTTTGATGAGAGTATGTGTTAACGTGGATGAAGTCAAGTGCGTTGGCGATTTTTTCTATCGTAAGTTAAAATTCAAGAAAAGTGAAAATATAAACTATGCGAGGAACATATGAAACCAACACGCACAGCAGTACTAGTTAAGCCGGATGGCCTGCAGCGAGGCTTGATTGGTGAAATCATCAACCGTTTTGAGAAAAAAGGCCTTAAGTTGGTGGGTATGAAGATGACTGTTATGAACGACGAGATGCTCAATCGTTGGTACGCCGAGCACCGAGAAAAAGACTTCTTTTCAGATTTAAAGGATTTCATGGGTTCGCAGCCGATTGTGGCCATGGTTTGGGAGGGAATTGATGCCGTGCTCGTGGTGCGCAAGCTGGTTGGAACCACTTTGGGTCGCGAGGCAGAAGCAGGTTCAATCAGGGGCGACTTTGGCATGAGCCAGCAGTTTAACTTAATTCACGCTTCTTCTGAGGATGAGGCAGCCGACAATGAAATTAATATTGTGTTTGGCAAGGACGAACTGTTTGACTATCGCTGGCCGATGGGCGATTTGGTTTACGCCGAGCACGAGCGGGATTAGTTACTTAATGAGGAGGTTTATATGAGTGAGAGATTGAATGCCACTGATCTGCAGGCTAGAGCAGAGGAGGCTGTTAAGGAGCGGGTGAAGGGGCAGACATGGCCTGAGGGAGCTAAGCCTTATGATGTAAGGATTCTTGGTGGGCCGGACAATGAAGGAAAGTATTTTGTTTCTTACAAGATGGATTGTCTGGATTACTCAACTGGCAAGCTTTTCCCAATAACAAAATGGATTGGTCTTGGATAGATTTTGCATTGAGTTGCGAACGATTTTGTTGTTTTAGCTTGAATAAGAGCTACAATGGTTGGGTGGCAGATTGCTATCGTATTGTGCCCCCACCAGGAATCGAACCTGGATCGAAGGTTTAGGAAACCTTTGTTCTATCCGTTGAACTATGGAGGCGTTCATCCACTCTTCTCCTCGCTGGCGGACCTTCGGTCCGATGCTTCGTCGAAGAGTGTTTTCGCTCTAATGTTAAGCTGTTCTCTCTCTAGTGCTCAATTATAACACCGTAAAATATTATCTAGCCGAGTCTATCTCAAATCTCAACTGTGTTGCGAGTTCAGCTGGAAGCCCCAACTCCTCAATATGACTAACGAATTCAAGAGCTTGATCAAACTCTTCGAGCTCAATTAAAACAGAAATTAATCCAAAATTTGATTGCATTAAAACAGGATTTAATTCGAGAGCTTCTTGATATGATTCCTTCGCAAGCTCAAGCTGTCCAAGATTAGCATAAGTATTTGCTAAATTATTATGAATTTGAGCATAGGTGGAGTTGATTTCTAGGGCTGCTTGATAATGTTCAAGAGCCTTGTTTAATTGACCTTTATCGGCATAGGCCATACCCAAGTTATTTTGCATACGAGCAGTTTGATTAAACTGCAGGGTGTAGTTATAAAAGCGAATGGGGTCTGCCCAGATATAATTTTGTCTCCAGCTGAGGGTAAGACAACCCAGCAAAATCACTCCATAAGCCATGTGTCCAAACTTATTCAAGATTCTCTTTGCTACCTGGCTGATTTTTGATTGATCATCGATTATCAACCTAATTAATCCATAGAGAACCATCCAAAAACCAACTGAAGGCAGATACAGCCAGTGCTCATAAAGAATATCGTTGATGGGAACGATACCAGAAACAGGTATCAGCATTGCCAAGAACCAGGCGCTGCCCATCCAGACCAACAGCCGGCGGTGGCGTCGGTACTCAGCCCAGCCAACCACCCCCGCTGCTAAACCAAGCAGCAGCGCCCCAACTACCCAGCCAGAAAATGGTGAAAGCACTAACTCTGTAGTTCGCTCCATATGCAGCCTAAATGGAGCCACTAATAGGCGCAGATAAATAAAAATTACTTTGGCGAAGGTGCTCAATCTCACCACCACGGAGTCTCCATAGGGATGACCAGGTGGATAGGGATTAAGCTGCTCTTGAAACTTCAGTGGTCCAGAGCGAAGTGCCAAGTAGCCTGCAGCAACTGCAGTAGTAGTTAGTAAAGTGATCAGAGTGTTGGAGTACCTTTTTAGCCAGTTGGTAAGCTTCAATGCATGTTGATTAAACTGTTGGCTCAACCACCAATAGATTACACCCAACCAATATAAGCCCAAGACCGCCAAACCAATCTCTTTACCCAAGATTGCCGCTATGTAAAAACCAATTGCTCCAATCACAAAAATACCCTTATTAATCTGAGCAGAAAAATCCTTTATCTGGAGGTTTATCTCCTTTTTTTGACTCAACTCCATTCTCATTAGCATCAACAAACTGCCCATACCCAGTAAACCAAACAAGGTGAAGATTGAGTCTCCGCGCGAGTTGGCATAAGAAACCGTCTCGGTTTGAATGGGATGCATAATGAATAGAATTGAGATGGCCAAAGCTGCCAGTTGATTAATCTTGAGTAATTTCAACACCAGAAACAGAGCCATACCTGCTCCAGCATGCAACATTAAATTCGTGAGGTGAAACCCAACGGGATTGAGTCCCCATAACTGGTGATCAATCGCAAATGACAAAGTGGTTAAGGGGCGATAATAGTTTGAGGGTTCGCCGGCTCCATCGGTGGTGCTGGTAGTGAAGATTTCTTGCAAGGCGAATTGACGGACGTATTGATTGCTGTAAATGAACTGTTCGTCGTCCCAAAAAAGAGGGCTGTTGACAAAAGGTAAGTAGGTGAGGGCAGAAGCGGCTAGAATTAATAGCAATGCTTTGGCGGAGGAAATGGATGGGAATGACATCGCTCATCAATTATAAAAGAAAAAATCTGCCAGAATTGAGTTGTCGGAGTGACTGGACTTGAACCAGCGACCTCGCGCACCCGAAGCGCGCGCTCTAGCCATCTGAGCTACACTCCGTCATCATTCTTCTTCAATCACAACTCACTCAACATCGGGTGTAAAAAAGTTTTAACTAAAGGGATTATATCTCTCGAATCACTTCAACTCAATCGAGTAC
>CAYXBZ010000007.1:0-26030 GCA_964463605.1 uncultured Pseudomonadales bacterium
GATCCAGATCTTTATGGAAGTATTGAAGAGTTTGTAAAATAAGCCTTGAATTTTTTATTTACTTAAGTTTAAATTATTTATTATTTTTTTGGCTCTCTTGAAAAGTTTCTCTCTAGAATTTAACTCAGGGTTTTCCAACACTTGCTCAAGAAGTTGATCGAGAATAGTGCCGATTATGGGCCCTGGTTTAAGCTCAAGTTCGCCGATGAGGTCATTGCCATTAATTGCTAGGTCGGTGGTGTCAAAAGGTTGATTTAGTTGCTCAACAATTCTTTCTTTAAGTTCTTCTAATCTCCAACTTGTTTTGCGCGCTCCACTGCCCAATCTATCTCCTTCTCGCAAGTCTAGAATATCATCAATATAATCAAGTCCAACTCTTTTGATAAATCTTCGAATAGCAGCATCTGTATCATGTGGTTGATAGTGGAACATGTGATATCGCACCAATTTAAAAAGCTTGGTTCTTTGAGAGTTGGACAGCTTAAGTCTCTTGGCTATTTTGTCGGCTAGTCTCGAGCTAACAATCTCATGATTATAAAAAGTGATATTACCGTTTCGCAGTTGGTATGTTTTGGGTTTACCGATGTCGTGTAAAAGAGCTGCCAATCTTACGATGGGGTCAGGTGAAGGGCAATGTTCTAAAGCGCTTAAAGAGTGGGTCCACACATCGGTGTCGTGATGTCCGCCTTGCTCAACATTTTTTGTCTCTTGAAGCTCCGGCAAAATAAATGATAGCAAACCTGTTTGGTCAAGAAGTTTAATACCGAAAGAAGGTTGATCGCTTGAAATAATTTTCAGAAATTCGATTTGAATTCTTTCCCAACTAATCTTTCTGATCAAAGAAGCGTGTGTTTTGATTGAGGCTAAAGTTAACTCTTCGATAGAAAAGCTAAGCTGACAAGAGAGTCGTATCGCCCTCAACATTCTTAAGGCGTCTTCCTCAAATCTCTCATCTGGATTTCTGACGGTACAAATTATTTTATTTGCTAGATCCTTAAGTCCCTGATGATTATCCACCAAAGTATATTCATTTGTGGAGAATACTAAAAGAGATTGCTCGATTATGGATTGAGAAAAGATTTTATCTAATGCTGATTGTTCAATCTTAAGAGCCAAAGCGTTGACAGTGAAATCACGACGCTCGAGGTCCTCATCGATCGAGGATCCCCATGAAATTTCATCAGGACGTCGATAATCTGAATAGAGACCTTCAGAACGATAAGTAGTTACTTCAAGAGGTGGAGGTTTTATTGCATCATCGATAGGCTGACTTTCTTGAGAATTTTGAACTTGTTGAACTAATGAAGGATGTATCTTAGTTGCGGTGGCAAGATCAATAATTCTGTTTTTTCCTTTTGGTTGAAGATTGGCAGTTCTAGTAGCAATATTTTCTCTGGGAAGATTAAATCCAGCAGCTCTCATTTGACTAATTAATTTATCATAAACAATTCCGACTGTGCCAAACTCATTGGTATAAAAGCTATCAGGAAAAATTGACTGAATTTGTCTGGGGGTAGCATTAGATGCAAAGTCATAGTCACTCACCTCGTTAAACTGAGCGAAAATATTGTTTTGATTTTCTTTACTAATTTGAAGTGAATGAAGAAGAATATCTCGCACTGCGCCTCCTACTAAGTATGCCTCAAACCCTTTTTGTTGAGTTTTCCACAAAACATAAGCGACTTCATAGGGAATTACGAGATTGGTGGTCATGATGAAACTATTATAGCAGGGGGAGGGATTAAAGTTGATACGACCACTTTCGTGGTTTTCCCTCTTCACACGATAACTATTACTCTTTACACTAAAGAAATATGAAATGGCAATATCTATCTGACGAACAAATCGATGATGAAAAAGAACTACTTAAGACAATTATTTCCAATCGTAATATTAGCGATCTAGAGCAGTTTTTTAATTCTCCAGATCCCACATCAATCTCAATTACCGATTTTGGAGTTGATCAACAACAGCTAACAAAGGCGATTACCCGAATTAAAGCTGCCATTTCCAATCAAGAAAAAGTGCTAATTTATGGAGACTATGATGCCGATGGAATTACTGCTACCAGTATTCTTTGGCTAACTCTCAACCAATTGGGTTTGATTGCAGAACCATTTATTCCTGATAGATTGAAGCATGGTTATGGAATCTCGATTAAAGCATTGGAAGAAATATTTGCCAAAAAAAAACCAGATTTAGTTATTACTGTTGATAATGGGATTGTGGCTCACGAACCGCTTGAGTGGTTAAAAAATCAAGAGGTAGACGTGATTGTGACCGACCATCATCAACCTGCAAAAAAATCTGTCATTTCATTAGCTACGGTTCATTCCACACTCATTAGTGGTGGGGCTGTTGCCTGGGTATTGGCACGTGAGTTAAGTGCTAAGTTTGCTAGCTCACTCTTAGATTTGGTAGCTATTTCAACGGTGGCTGATCAAATGCCACTGCTTGGAGTAAATCGTAGTCTGGTTAAGTTTGGCTTAAATAGTTTGCGCTCAAACAATCGAGCAGGAGTGATGGCATTATTTAATGTCTCAGGCGTCAAGGTTAGCAATGTTAGCGTGGGAACAATTGGCTTTACCATTGCTCCTAGACTTAATGCAGCGGGTCGTCTTACTCAAGGGTTGGTAGCCATGAGATTACTCTGCACCGATGATCCGAGTTCTGCCCAGCGAATAGCAAGAAACTTAAATCAGCTCAATCAAGAGAGGCAAGCTTTGACTTCAGAGCAACTTCTTGAGGCAGTGAGACAGGCTAAGGATCAAGCTGATGAGAATTTGCTGTTTATTGCCGCTCCATCTTTTCATGAGGGCGTAATTGGCCTCTTGGCAGGAAGATTGACTGAAAAGTACTTTAAACCAAGCATTGTTGTAGCAACCGAGGGAAAAACGTCAAAGGCATCAGCAAGAAGTGTGTCGGGTGTTAATATCACTCAACTAATTAGAACTGTTGATGATGAACTTTTGAGTGTTGGAGGTCATGAATTAGCTGCAGGATTTAGTGCCCAAACAAATCAGATTGAATCGATCAAACAAAGATTGCTAACATTGGCTCGCAATCAGATTGACCCTAAGTTACTTGAGCCTAATCTTAAAGTAGATGCTTTAATTGGACAATCATTGCTCAATAAGAACACGGTGTCACTTTTAAAAAAACTGCAACCCTATGGTTTGGGAAATTCAGAGCCAGTGATAGCTGTGCATAAAATTAGTCTTGTGGATTATAAACTTATAGGTTCAGATAATGAGCACCTCAAACTTGCTCTTAAGTCTGAGAATGATTCATCAATAATTGAGGCTGTTGGCTGGAGAATGGGAGCTATGTCCACAAGCTTAAAAAAGTTGAACTCAAAACAGTTACTGGACATTGCTTGCTGTTTGGAGATCAACAGCTGGAATGGTAAGGAGTCATTGCAGTTGAGATTGAAAGATTTTAAAAAATCAACCTTTGCCGATAGCTAACTGCATGTTTTGTGAATTTATTTATGGTGGCTACAAGTACTGTTCGATCTTTTCTTCAAAAGATTCATAAGGGGCGGCTCCAGCAATCATGTCGTATTGACCGTCGGCGGTTACAATAATTATTCCTGGAGTACCTCTAATGCCAGCCGTTCTACCACCCGCAGTTTGTTGTGCAATTGCCTCAGAAAATTCTTCTTGTTCGATACAAGTCTCAATTTGAGATTGATTCATTCCTAGTTCATCGACCAAAGCTAACAAGTTTTCTTTTTGAATAAGTTGATTGTCATCAGCTGATCGATCAAAGTATTCATTAATAAACTCCCAGAATTTTTCGTTCCCTTCATAATTGGCGATGCATTCGCTGGTTTGAGCAACAACCTGAGAAGGTCCAGTTGGATTTAACAGATAGTGTCGATAAACCCAAGCAACATCTTGAGGATAATTTTCAACAACTTGCTTTAATGTGGGGTGAACTCTGCCGCAAAATCCACAACTAAAATCTGAGTATTCAATGAGAGTGATTTTGGGATTGGTTGCTCCTCTTATGTGATCTACAGCTGATACTTCTGGTGTGAGTTCAAAGTTTGTTTCTTCTTGTGCAGGAACATCATTTGCTTGGAGTGTTGGGGCAGTGGGACTTGGTGCAGAGGGTTGCAAAGTTTGACGATTTCTCCAAAATGAACCTGAAGCAAAACCAACAGCAAAAACGAATATAATTAATGAAAACCAAAAGAAATTAGTGTTAATGAACTCTAAAATTGAGTTATTCTTTGACATAGAAGTAAGTTGTAGCTAATAATTTCTATTCAGATTTTAAAAATCTTATAAACTTCGGAACTATATTAATACATAATTAGTGTAATTTTACAACATGAGCATAGCTAAGCGTTGTTGGACAGCTTACGAAAAAAACCAGTTACTCAAGCACGCGATATCTCTTGATAACTTAGATCAATATGGAGACATGCCTGTTGAGTACATCACTGGCTTTGTTGAATTTTGTGGCCACCAATTTGAGGTTAACCCAGACACCCTAATTCCTCGAACTGAATCTGAAGGTTTAGTTAATCTGGCAATTAACTGGATAAAAGACGAGACTAGCAATAGCCATGACTTGCATATTCTCGATGTTGGCACTGGTTGCGGCAACATTGCTATTTCAGTTTTTCTTGGCTTAAAGAAATTAGGCATCTCAACCAAAATCACCGCCAGCGATATTTCTAAAAAATGTCTTGATCAGGCAAAGAATAATCAAGAAAGATTAATTCAAAAAGATGATTGGCCCAACTTCTCTTTTTACCAGTCTGATCTACTATCACGGTTACCTCAACAAACATATAAAATAATTTTAGCCAATTTACCTTATGTTCCGTCTTCTATGCTTGAGATTCTTGATCCAACTGTAAAATATTTTGAGCCAAACCTGGCTCTTGATGGTGGAACTGATGGTCTTGAGTTAGTTAGACAATTAATTTCCAGCAGCAGTCAATATTTAGATGATGGCGGGAAAATAATGCTTGAAATTGATTCTCGCTCTAGAGTAAATGAGAACACTTTAGGGCTTAATCAGGAATGGGCTTATCAAATTATTATGGATGAGTTTGAGAGACAAAGATACGTTATTTTAACTAAATTATGACAATGGTGGCGGTGGATAAATATGACACGATACATTCCGGAATGTATGTGCGACTAACAGGTGGTTGTTTGTTGAAAATGATCGCCATAGAATAAGTGTGTATCTTATAAATTTTATAGGTCATTATGAAAGATAGCTGGTTATCACGTTGTGTAAAAAAAATTATCTGGCTCTGGAGAAAACTCGCATTGTTTTTGGGGACAGGCTTAATGTTGCTGATTATTTTTATTGGATTAATCATAGTTGCAGTCACCCCTTCAAGCTCGGGTCTTGAGTCTTTAGAGTTTTCAAAAAAGGTACTCTATAGTGGTTCTGCCAATGAAATTGCCTTGGTAAGGTTGTCTGGAGAAATTGTATCGGCACCAGATGATAGTTTTTGGGGATATAATCCGTTCTCGATTGATCCCTACAACGTGAGGAAAATTGTCCATGGAATATCACAGCTGCAACAGGTTAAGGCAGTGATACTCGTAATTAACAGTCCAGGCGGATCGGTAGCTGCTTCAGAGGAAATTTATCAACAAATCAGAATTTTGAGTGAGCTCAAACCTACCTACGTGTTTTTTGAAGAGATGGGCACATCTGGAGCTTATTATCTTGCGCTTCCAGCCAAAAAGATCTTTGCCTCTGTGCCTACCATTACGGGCTCGATAGGAGTGATTGCATATGATACAGACTTTTCAGGATTAATGGAAAAAGTAGGAGTTAAATTAACCACCTATCAATCAGGAGCTCTCAAGGATTTTGGATCTCCAACACGTCCAGCCTCAGATCTTGAGCGTCAGATTTTTGAATCAATTATTGATGATTCTTATCAGCTTTTTATCGACCGAATTACTGAGAATAGAAATCTGGAAAGATCTAAAGTTCTTCAACTAGCTGATGGTCGAATTTATTCTGGCAAGCAGGCGGTAGAGAACGGTTTGATCGATGCAACCTCATCCATGAATGGAGTTATTGGGATAGTGGCAGATGAGGAAAGCATCGACTCACCAACAGTGATGGAGTACTCATTGGGTAGAAGTTGGATGAGTGAGCTTTTTGGAAATAGTTTGGGTCGTTTAATTCCTGCTTCACTGTCAACGCAGCAGCTCATGCATTCAAGAGCAGGGTTGTATTACTTATAGCAGAATACTAATCGTTAAACTTATTAAACAATAAGAATTAATAAAGTTTGTGTTCTCTAAAGATAAGGAAGAGGCAGATGCTCATCGACAGGATTGTGGCAATGAGCATGCTTTCTGGAAACGTGGCTGAAAGAAGATATCCCCCAAGCAAAGGTCCAATGATATGGGACATGCTGTCTAATGAATTAGCGACGCCAATAATAGCTCCCTGTTCTTTTTCATCGACACTTCGAGAAATATCCCCCATCATCAGGGGATAGTTCATGCCGGCTCCGGTGGCAAAAATTGTGACCATAATTAATAGTTGATAATAGTTGTTTGAAAAAATCCCGATTGCCAGTCCGGCTATCATCAGCGACACACCCACTCGTTCAAGATGTCTCTCTTTAAATTTATCGATTAATTTTGGAAGAAGATATCCTCTAAAGAGAACACTCGTAGCTCCAATTACAGTCATACTAAATCCGATCTGTTGGGTGGTGGCATCAAACTTCTGTCTTGCGAAGATTGCAAAATTGCTGGTAAAAATTGCCATCGAGAGAGTGTACATCGAAAACTCAATCAGTTGTTGATTAACTGATGAGTTTTTGAAGTAGTATCGAATCTGCTTGATGTTAATTAACTTTATGTTCAATCGACTTCTTTTTTGTAACCGCTTAAGAATACTTTTCCGATTTTCTATTGTTTCAGGAAGGGCCAAAATAGTGAACACAATTGAGATTAAAGTAATTCCAGCTGCGATAAAGGATGGAGTAGAGTAATTTGTTTGAGCCATCGTTCCGCCAATAACTGGACCAATCATAAAACCGATAGCAAAAGCGACACCGCTGATTCCAAATACTTTGCTTCGATCCTTGCTAGGAGTAATATCCGACAAATAAGCTTTAGCAATGGTGGCATTACTTCCAAGCAAGCCATCAACAGCTCTTGAGAGGAATAGCATCCACAATGAATTGGCAAAACCCAACAGCAGAAAGCTGGCTAAAGTGGCAAGTTGAGAGATAAGCAGTAGCGGTTTTCTTCCATACCTGTCGCTAAGCGATCCAGCAATTGGAGCACTAATAAACTGGAAAAGCGAAAAGGTAGTAAGAAGTAATCCAACCACAAAAGCTGACGCCCCCATATCTTGAGCAAAAATAGGTAAAAAAGGCAAAACTAAAGAAAAACCCAACACCTCGGTAATTAAAATCAAAAAAATAATAAAATGCTGTTTTGATAATTTCATAAGTGAACTTGGAGATGAACTAGACAAACAATGATCCCGGGCTAGGATTCGAACCTAGAATGACAGGGTCAGAACCTGTAGTGATGCCATTTCACTACCCGGGAGTCACTTGAGCCAATTAAGTGGGTCGCGATTGCTTTTAAGTTTTCGGTGCCACCTAGCTAGGCTGATGGTTATTATAAATTATTCTTCAGGTTTTTTTAAGATTAAGATGATATTGTGGCTACTAAACACACAGTAGGATTAATAATCAAGATGTATCAAATTAAAAGCATTTTAATAATTGAAGATGATTTGTCGCTGGCACTATCGCTCAAAGATCTGTTTAGAAAGCACTTTTCATTTAAAGTGCAAATTGCTCAAACGGTAGCTAAAGCTACTCAAATTATTGATTTAGGCCAGGTTGAATTAATCATTGCTGACTGGATTTTAGCTAACTCTCAAACCAGTCTAGAAATAATTAAATATGTTAGAGAAAACTTTCCCCAAACAAAACTGATGATGCTCACTCAAAAAACTGAGTGTAATGACAGAATCAAAGCTTACAAAATTGGTGCAGACGCTTACTTATGCAAACCATTTAACAGTCAGGAGTTATTACTATTAGTATCTAAGTTAATTAACAGTTTCAAAGTAACTGAAACTAATACTCTTTCTTTGAGCCAACTCAAACTTCATTTAAGTTATGGTGAAGTAGAGGTTGCAGGAGAGAAAGTCCACCTAAGGCCAAAAGAAATGGAGATATTTAAGATATTAATTATTAATCATCCTCACATTATCAGCACAAGACTACTACTCGATTCGGTTTGGCCTAATATTGACGCTCAACCCTCTCACAACACAGTGGAGGTCTACATTCGTCGCTTGAGACAGTTATTAAGACCCTACGGAGTTAAACTAAAAAACAGAAAAGGTTATGGATATTATTTATCTTTAAATATCGGCAGTGAACAGTGAACGGTAGTGCCTTTATTTAGAGTTGTGGTAATTTTAACTTTTCCTTGAAAATGATTGGTTATTACTTGCTCAACAAACTGTAAGCCAGTACCTTTTTTTGGCACATCCACACTTTCAAGATGAGTAGATTGTGATCCGATGTCATTAAGCTGGAGCAAACCAGTAGCTCCATCAACGACCTTTATCTTAAGTAAGTTGTTCTCGATACAACAAAATAAAACGACCAACTTGTTTGCAGTATATTCTGAATAAGCCTGAAAGGCATTATTCAATAAACAGATAATTGCCTCTTGGAAATACAATTTATTTCCTTGTAATTTTTCAACACCACTTAATTGAAGAAAATGTACAAGATGTCCCTGCAATTTAGGTTTTTTGCAAAGTTCAATTAGTTCAAGCAATGTATCTTTTATCATGAACTGCTGCGTGCTATTGGTAGATTGGTTGCATTGATTCATAATATTTTGAAGATATTTAGCTGATAAATATGCTTGTTTTAGATAGTGGCTACAGTTTGATTGAGACTGAGTCAGAGTTGGATCTTGAAAAAGTAACTCTAAATTTATCAATAGATTAGTAATCGGCGTAGCAGCTGCATGACGCAATATTTTGATACTAGAAAAAAACGACAAATCATTACTCACTTGAGACATTGGATGCGAGATATTACTGGAGGTATGAATAAGAGATTGCTGTAACACAATCTCAAAAATATCAGCTACACCTTAAAAAAAACTGAAAAAAGAAGAACTTGTAAATCTTCGCTTGGAAACAAAGTTAGCTCTGGTTTCTTAAAGAATCTATGAGATTGGTGATGTCCCAAACTTGATGACAGGGAGCATCAAAAGGTCGACACGACTCATAAATAAGTTTCGCTCCATCTAAATTCAATTGAAGACGATGACTGTTTCCAACAAGCAGATAAAGATCAAATGGATTTAATTTATCGATGTTTGATGGAGTTGGTAAATTTCTGATTGGTTGGCCAATAGGTTGAATGAAGATGTTGTTAACTGGTTGTTGATGCAGATACATCAGTAAGCCATCAGGGAGAGTACCAAAGTATCCTTCACTAAAAACATAAACAGTCTGAGTTGATGCCAAATCCCTTATAAGCTCAACTGTGTCTTTAACTCCAAATCCAGCTGACCATTCAGTTAAGTGCTGTTTCTGATCTGATGGCACAAATGGAATCTTTTCTGGAGCAAGTAATGTTGGTGTTATAAACTGAAGCGATTTGATAACGGTTAACATCAGCAATAAATATATTACATATTTAATTACTGATTTCATCTTGAGTAACTCTCCAATGCTAATTGAGGCAGCAAGTGTGATAAAAATACTTACAGGAAATAGATATCTGGCAAAAACAACTCTACCCATAATAAAAATGGGAAAAGCAAATGACAACCACGAAAGGTGAAGTAAAATAACAGCTCTCTTTTTCTTGAGAAAAACTCCCAAAATACCCAAAAAAATTACTGGCCAAGTTAAATAATGAATAAAGTAATTTAGATAATTTGGAATGCTTGGAAGTGTTTCTTTCCATCGGCTTTCATAGAGTATTTCTTGCCAACCAAAAAGAAAATCTCCTCCTCTTGAAAAAAGTTGACTAAAAGCGGGATGAATTTTGAGCAAGATAAAAATGATTGCTCCAATAATGGTTGAAATACAAAGATAAATCAGTAACTTAGTCCAGTTCTTCAATGTATTTTGTTTAATAAGTAATCCAGCTATTATTACCGATGGAATTAAAAGAAGAGCGGGAAGTTTGGTCAGTAAGCTTAAGCCAATAAATAATCCAGTCAATAAACAATACATAAATGTTTTTTTTGGATTGTGCTTACTGTTAATATTGCTTGCAAGCTTAATGGAAAATAAGCAAGCAACTGATGCAAATAGCGCAAGCATACCATCCATTAATGCTAAGTGATGATGAAAGTACCAATAGGGCAAAATTGCCGATAACATCATTGAAATTAATTGAGTTCTTTTATTTAGGGATAAATTCTTTGAGATTAAGCCAATAATTATGACTTGAAAAAGTCCCACAATTACTGAGAGAAACCTGCCAGCGAAAAGTTGATCTTGAAAAATAAGTTGAAAGGGGACTAATGCCCAGATAAAAATGGGGGTTTTACCGTCATTGAGTGGAAAAAATAAATACTGTCTCCAATCATCGATAATGAGTTGTGACCAGCGAATGTAAATTGACTCGTCTGCAAATACTGGCAATTGTGTAAGGTTGATTAAATGAATTGCAATTACGCCCACTAGTATCAAGCCAACTATAAGTCTAAATTGAATCTTTCTTGATTTTATGACTGAGAGGTTTGGTTTAAACATATCTCTTTCTTTTACTAGTGGCCATGGCGGTAATCACTATTGTAATCGCAATTGCCGACCAGGTTATGTATTTTTGAGCGGTTAAAATTTGCAATGAGTAGTCATTTTCTCTTAGCCAAGGGTAATAACGCATCAAGCTTGTAAAAGAAAAAGTTATCAATAAAGTTAGATATATTTTGTTTTTAATTAGTGGCAACCAGATTAGTGGCCATAGCAAATACCAAGGGTGAAACTGTTGAGATCGAAATGTAAAAAGAGGTAGAAACATAAGAATTGAAGCAATTATTGGTAGATGAGATAGCACAAATTGCTTGAGTCGTACATGCAGTTTTTGTAGGCTAGAAATATTAATAAATTTCTTGAATGAGAACAATGTTAAAAGAATCATCAAAGGGAGTAGGGCTAAAGTAGCTAATTTAATAAAGATAGATGCTGCGTATAGTAGCCAAGCGACTAAGGGCATAAATCGTTTTTGTTGATGGTTGTTTGAAACAGCCTTAAGCATCAAAGATAGTGCAAAGACTGCTGGAAACATCATCCACAGATCATTGTGAAAATTTCCAATGACCTCAATTGTGATCAACGGATTAAAAAATAGCAAAAACCATTTTTTATAAGTTAAGCCTTTTTTAAAGATAGAATGACTCAAGGAGTTAATGGATAGTGACAAAAGCATTAAGCTAACTATACTAAAGACTCTAAAATTCAACCAAGTTAATAAAAACTTCCCAACACCAAAAACGTATGGAATTATCGAAATTATTGTCCAGCCGTAACCGTAGGGGGCTGGTGTATGAATATTGTGCATAAATCTAGTCCAGTCGTCAAAATGGGAAAACTCAATAGCTGTTTGTAAATGAGGATTGGCCTGATACTTCACTACCATGCGACTGTTGAAGATATAGTTAAAGACATCATGAGAGAGCGAGTTATAACTGATAAGAAGAGGTAAACTAAGAAGAAGAACGAGCGCCAATTGCTGCTTTTGATTGATTTTTTTATCTTTTGGTAGGGATCTAATCAATAAAAAATACACTCCAAAAAGTATCAAGATTAAAATCAAAAATACTGTTGCTAAAACATATCTATGATTAAAAAATTCAGTCCACATCCAATTTTGAAAAGCAACAAACCAACTGCTATTGATTAAAATTAAGTTAGGAGTAGTAAGGCCGAAGGAAAAAATTGCATATAAGAATAGCAGTATTAAGTATAGAACAACTAGAAGACGAGAGCGCCTCGATAACTGGCTAAACATAACTGTTTATCTATCTTATATCTACTTGTTGAGGGTAGTTGCGTGTTAAGTCAGCCAAGCGAATCTTGATGATGTCCTTGAGCATACGCAAACTGTCTTTGATTGGGCTGACGCGATCCGTCTCATAATGTTGCCACAAAATTGGCACTTCGATCATCTTAAACCCGTATTTTTTGGCAAGGTAGAGCACTTCTACATCAAAAGCTCCCGTGAAAGGATCTGATCTTTCACGACCTTGAGCATAGATGTAAAGATTGGGAAACAGCGCTAAAGTGGCTTTTTTTGAAAATAGCTTAAATCCACATTGAGTATCATGAACACCGGGAACAGCCATTGTCCTAACCAAAAGATTGAACCCTCTTCCCATTAAGTGACGATAAAATGGCTCCTTGTCTCTAAGTGCTCCTGGAATTTCTCGCGATCCAATTATCACCTCATATCGGTCGATGTATTTAAGCAATTTTTCAATTTCTGCTACAGGTGTTGATTGATCAAAGTCGGTGAATAGTCTCCACTCTCCTTGCGCTGCGAGCATACCGCTTGAAACAGTGGGCCCTTTTCCCCGATGGGGATTGTCTAAAACCTTCACGTTTGGATGTTGCTTGGAAAAATGTTTTAGTTTCTCCAAAGTTCCGTCACTTGAGCCATCGTCACTTAGAATTACTTCCCAACTAAAATCTTGCTGAGAAAGATAATCGATCACAGCTTCAAGAACATGCCTCTCCAAATTTTTCGTTTCATTATAGGAGGGGATAATAACTGATAGATAAATTGAGTTACTCATAGATAGTCACATTAGTTGCTTGATTTAAAAATATATATATCTGCCAAATCTGAGTTTTCAAGTTTTTGAAAAAGATTTTTTTCAGGAAATATTTGAATCTCGTAAATTGGGAGTTGTGCAACGTTTTCAACTTTCTTCTCTTCATCAATAATTACCAGGGTGTTTGGAACTTCTCCTTTATCTCTCACTATTGGTGGATTATCGGTAGTTGAAAGAAAATATCGATAACTTTGTGCATATAAATCTTTAGTTTCAGAAAGTAGTACCAACTCATATCGATCCTCTGGTTGAAGAATCTGTTCAATCTGAGCCGAGATCTGTTGAGTATTTAGATAATTATTGTTGGGTTTAAGAGGCCACTGCGAATTATTTATCACAATAAAGCCTCCTAAAGCGATCGCAACGATTGGAATAGAGAAGACTTTAAGCTTCTTAATAATAAGTTTAAGAGACAGAGCATAGGAAATGCTGGTGATGGGAATGAGATAGGCTATGTAGTGATGATAGATGGGGTGTTGATAAAGAGCGGTCCCGAGGATGCCAACGACTAAAAAACTAACTATTGTGAGAACTGCGTCAGAGGCCTCTTGTGACTTTTTCTTTTTTATAGCCACTAAGTAAATTAAACTGATAGTTACTAACACAACTAAAAAGTCTTCTACTGGTTTTTGGCGATTCATCATTAAATCTACCAGTATGCTTCGCGATCTACTTTTTGAATCAATAAAAAGAGCTTTTGTCCTATCGATGGTGGAAGATGATGATCGGTGAGTGAAAATCTGCTCTTGATTAAACATTGATTGAAAAGCCTTCAAGTTAATGCCTCCATGAATAGTGTCAAATAACACAATGGGAGCAAATGAAAGTAGAATTAGTAAGCCTGATAGAAAACTGTTGGTAAACAGCTCCTTCAACTTACTGGTGGTGTTATCTGTTTTGCAGAATTTTATTTTCAGCAATGAGTAGATCCACAACAGACCAGCACTTATTCCTGTAAGTAGAGTGATGTAATGAAGTTGAATTAAGACGCTAAACAACAAAGCTGCAACAATCCAGTACTTGGACTCTCTTAAGGCTTTCCAACAAAAGTAAATCATTAGAATTGTGGTAAGTGGAGCCAAGTTTGGATTCCAACTAAATCTTGATAATTCAACGGAGGCTACACCAAATGCAAGAAAAAAACTTGCAAGTAAGCCAACTGTGACAGAAAACATTTTTTTACCAATTAGATAAGTGATAAAAATAGAGAGCGAACTAAAAAAAGCAACAGCATAAACTGGGCCAAGTGGACTAGGATAGCTAACCCATAAAAAGGGTAGCATAAAGTAATAATACAACGGACCCAAATACATGTTGCCAACACTCGTAACAGGGCCGATTAATACAGGATCAATTTCTTTAAAAATTCGAGACACAATCAAGGCATCACGCCCCTGATCCCCGAGAAACATAACAGTTTGGGGAATTCGATAAAACCTGATAAAACCTCCGATTAGTGTAATTGCAAGGGCTAAATACCAGTGCCAAGATCTTGATCGAAGATACTTGATGACTTTGAAGTTTTGCATAAAAGAATTACTTCTTTTTCCAAATAAATACGTTGTAAGCAAAAAAATTCCAGAACATACCTACAATGATTCCAACAGCAGAAAAAACAGGACCTGTGTCTAGTTGGTAATTAATCAGTGGTATAACAAACAGCTCTACCAGCCCAATAAAAGTAACTCCGAGAAATGCCACAACCATTTGAATGATGATCGATCCAGCAGAAGTAAGATTAAACTGAAGAAACTTGAGTGGTACCTGCTTTAACTTCAATTTACGATCAGAGAAAGTCCAAAAATTATTCATTATAAAGTTAAAGATGATGGCAGTTTCTATTGAAAGAATATTGGCCACTAAATAAGAAAAAAGCAATCTAAATAGCTCTAAAGAAACAAGTTGTACCCCTGCTGCGATGCTTCCAACTACTAAGAATTTAAATATTCTAGATTGAAGAAACTCATTCACTCTAGTTTTTCCTAGATAAAGTAAATTATTAACAATATACTCTGGTCCAATTTTACTTTTTCCCACTGTTCGATCTTTGAAGTGAAATGGTACCTCAGCTATCTTAAACTGTTTTTTTACTGCCTTGTATAAAAAACCGATTTGAAAAGTGTAGCCACTAAACCGCTGATCGGTCATTTCAGGGGCAATCTTGTCAAAAACATTTTTGGTTAAAGCACGAAATCCGGTAGTCCAGTCAGAAATAGCAAAGTTTGTCAGGATGACTTTTATCACAATATTGCCAATCTTGCTCAGGAACTTGCGATGTAGAGCCCAGTTCTTGGGGATACTTCCACCAGGAATATATCTAGAGCCAATGACCATGTCATGGCCTTCTTCAATCTTTTTAAGAAATTCAGGAATTTTTGCTGGATTATGAGAAAGATCGGCATCAAACTCAAAAACTACTTCTGAATTAAGTTGATGAAATGCATGATGCATTCCTTTAAGATAGGCAGCTCCCAATCCGGCTTTTTGCTTATTCATTAACAGGTGGATATTTTGGTGCTTGTTTTGAAGCTGTTTAACGATTTCGTATGTTTTGTCGGGTGATGTATCATCTACAATCAAAATTTGCATTTTCCAGTTATCGATGCTGTTAAAAACTGTCTGCAACTGCTCAATAGTTGTTTTAACATTTCCTGCTTCATTAAAGGTAGGAATAATAACGGTAGCTATCTTTTTCATAGATTAGGTTGATCTCTTTTTGCTTTATATTTTTTCAAACTCAAGCTCAGCTTTAACCATTAGCTCCACGAGCTCTTCAAAATTTACTGTAGGCTCCCAGCCAAGCTTTTTCTTGGCTTTATTGGGATTTCCAATCAAATAATCAACTTCTGCTGGACGATCAAACTCTGGATTGTGCTTGTAAATACTTTCCCAGTCTTTAATCCCAGCTACTTCACATGAAATCTGGAGAAATTCTTTAACAGAATGAGTTTCACCGGTGGCAATGACAAAATCATCAGGTTTATCCTGCTGAAGCATTAGCCACATCGCTTCAACATAATCTTTGGCATAACCCCAATCACGCTTTGAATCGAGATTACCCAGCTCAATGTGTGACTGTTTTCCTAACTTAACGCGAGCAACGCCATTGGCAATTTTGCGAGTTACAAACTCTAATCCACGACGAGGAGATTCGTGGTTGAATAAAATACCACTCACAGCATATAAATCATACGACTCTCGATAATTAATGGTAATCCAATGACCATATACTTTAGCTACTCCGTATGGCGAACGTGGATAAAAAGGAGTGTTTTCGTTCTGAGGAGACTCGCGCACTTTGCCAAACATTTCACTGGAACTGGCTTGATAAAACTTTGAGTTTGGAGCAGCAATTCTCATTGCTTCTAACACTCGTGTAACACCTAGCGAGGTGACTTCTCCAGTGAGCACCGGTTGATTCCATGAGGTTTGGACAAATGATTGAGCAGCAAGATTGTAAACTTCGTCTGGTTGTGTATCTCGAATTGCAATGGTGAGCGAGTGTTGATCAATCAGGTCTCCAGGGATGAGTTTGAGATTTGGATTATGAATCAAGTGGTCAATTCGTGCAAAATTTTGAGTGCTGGTTCTGCGAGTCAAGCCAAATACTTGGTAGCCTTTTTCTAAAAGTAATTCTGCTAAATATGAGCCGTCTTGACCAGTAATTCCTGTGATGAGTGCTTTTGTCATAAGAGTTTGTTAATTAATTTTAATTATTTTGATAGTAATTGAGAGTTTGCTCAAGAGCACTGTTGATATCTACTTTTGGTTGCCAGCCTAACTGAGAAAGTTTGCTGTTATCAGCTAGCACAATAGGAACGTCGATTGGCCTAAATCTTTGCTGATCAACAACAATCTTGATCTCTTGACCTCTTAAGTTGATGAGTTTTTGTAAAATTTCTTTGACACTATAAGTGACTCCTGAACCGACGTTGTAAACTTCTCCCTTTTCACCTTGATTCATTAGTAGAACATAAGCCCTAGCTATGTCTTTGACATATGTTAAATCTCGATGTGCCTCTAAATTGCCTACAAGAATTTCTTTTGAACCGTTATTTGATTTTGAGAGCTGTGTTATCTGCTTGGAGAAATCTGCAATTACGAAACCTGGAGCTTGTCTCTCTCCAAAATGATTAAATGATCGAGAAAAAACAATGTCTAAATTGTGTTGTTTGTGATATGAATAAGCCAGCATTTCTTGAGTAACTTTTGAGACTCCGTAAGGATTTACAGGGCCTAATTGATCAGTTTCTTTTAGCGCAGTTTCTTTTGGCTGGTACTCGAGAGCAGTACCTATCGATAAAATTCGAGCTTTTGGACAGATATCTGTAGCAGCAGTAAGAATGCTCAATTGAATTTTGGTATTAATAGCTATAACCTGTTCAATCTGAGAAAAGCTTGAGCCAACGCCGGCTAGAGCTGCCAGTTGATAAATCTGAGTGGGTCTAATTGAAGCAAGAAGTTGTTTTGTTTTTTCAAAATCTGTCAAATCGAGTGGATGAAGCTGTGATGAAGGTAATAATTTACCCACATGACCTGTTTCAGTACCATAGCTAGTAACATGAATATTCTTGTGCCCCATCTCTAATAATAAGTCAACTAAATGTGAGCCGGCAAAACCGGTTCCACCAGTGATTAGAATGGTGTCATTGTGTGAGGTGGAGGATGTCATGAGAGTGTGATTAGTGTCCAATACCTTGGTAAGTATAGCCCAGCTTGGTAATTTTTTCAGGATTAAATCTATTTCTGGTGTCAATGAAAAAGGTATCTTTGGTAACTTGTGGATATTGATAATTAATAAGCTCTGGCCATTCAACCAGCACCATAATTACATCGGCGTGCTGAATTGATGATTCAATGGAGTTTAATTGCTGATAGCGTTGGCTGTTTTTTTCAGGGCTCCATCTTGCTTTTGGATCGTAAGCCTTCACGACAGCTCCTTCTTTTAATAACATCGGAACAATTTTTCCGGCAGGAGCTTCTCGGGTGTCGTTGGTGTGTGGCTTAAAAGCAAGTCCTAAGATGGCTACAGTTTTATCTTTCCAGCCTCCAACCATTGACTTGAACTCACTCATTAGTTTTGGAATCCTTTGATGGTTAAGTTGGCTGATGGTAATGATTAGATTATCAACCTCTCCAATTTTTTGAGCATAAGCCGCCAACTCATCAACATCTTTGGGAAAACAAGAGCCTCCATAACCAAGTCCGGGATACCAGTAGTGATGACCAATTCTCTTGTCGTAACCAATTCCTTCAATAACATCCTGAATGTTGGCGTTGGTATGTTTGCACAAATCTGCAATTTGATTGATAAAAGTGATTCTAGTTGCTAAATAGGCATTTGAAGCGTACTTGATCATTTGAGCCGATTCGGGACTAACTATCACTAGAGGAGCATTAAAGGATTGATGTAATTTTGAAAGAATTTTAATGACCTTGGGTTCACTGGAGCCAATAATGACTCGATCCGGATGAAGAGTGTCATCTACCGCAGTACCTTCCTTCAAAAACTCAGGAAGCGCTGCTAGATGAAAATCTACCTGAGTTTCTTTTTCAATTATTGGCCTCAGTTCTGAAAAAATTCCTGGGGGTACCGTTGATTTGATCGCCACAATAGCTTCTTTTTTTAGAAATGGAGCTAATTGTGAGCAGGCTAGTTTAACGTATTTTAAATCAATTGCTCCGGAGGCAAGAGACGGTGTTCCCACAGCAACAATTACTAACTCTGCATTAGAGATGGCGTCTTTGTAACTAGAAGTAAAAGTTAAAGTTCCCTTTTTTTGTTGCTCAACTAGCAAGTCTTCAAGTTTAGGTTCGTAAAATGGAACAACTCCATTTTTTAGAGATTCAATCTTGCTTTGATCAACATCCAGCCCCTTTACATCATGACCCAAGCTTGAGTAAACTGCTGCTGAGACTGCTCCTACAAACCCCGTACCAATAATAGTTATCTGCATGTGATTTAAAGAAATAATATTAATAACGCTTTACTATATAACAATTCTATTTGAAACAGAGCTGATCGTCCAGAATCCATCCGTGGTGATCATTCAATGATGATCAATTCTCTCATGGTAAACTATGTGTATCTATGAAAATAAATATCCTAACACTATTTCCTGAATATTTTATCTCTCCGCTTCAAACCTCAATCTTGGGCAAGGCACAAGAAAGGACTGAGTTAAGGATAAAAGTTGTTAATATTCGTGATTTTACAACTGATAAACATCAGATTACAGACGAGCCTCCCTATGGAGGCGGAGCAGGTATGGTGATGAAGGTTGAGCCTATAGATCGGGCTCTACAATCGCTCGAGCTAAAGAGAGGAGACTCTGAGAAAAGAATTGTGCTCACTTCAGCAAAAGGAGAAATATTTACTCAAGAAACAGCGACTCTCTATTCAGAGTTAAATGAGTTAACTATTATCTGTGGTCATTATGAGGGGGTAGATGAGCGAGTTGCACAACATCTCGTTGATGAAGAAGTGCGCATTGGTGATTACGTACTGACTGGAGGAGAGCCAGCTGCAGCAGTCATGGTAGATAGTGTTGTTAGATTGATCCCGGGAGTATTGGGGAACGAAACAAGTTTAAACAATGAGTCTCATCAAAAGCTGGGGCAGTTGTCACATCCACAGTATACAAGGCCTGAAGAGTATCGAGGATGGAAAGTACCAGATGTATTGTTATCTGGTAATCATCAACAAATTCGTGAGTGGAGACAACAGCAGAGGAACTAAGCCTAGATCTCAAGATTAATCAACTACGATTTTTTTAACAGCATCTTCTATACTCTCAATTGAAAAATCAATAGTCTGACTGAGTTTGCTGCAGTCTAAGGCGGTATTTTTTTGGTAAGGACGGTTTAGGGTTTTTAAATAGTCGTTCAGATCTCCTTTTATAATTGATCCGGGTAGGTTTAGAGTATCTTTGAGTAATTTCGCAAAATCGTAAGGGGTCCATTTTTCACCACTAGTGGCGTGAAATAAGCCCTGAGTTTTGGTAGTAATAAAAAAGTTGAGCAATTTAGCAAAGTCATCAATAAACGTTGGGCCGAAAAATTGATTAGCAAACTGCGGTGGAAGGTTGTCAACTTTCAATCTCTCAATAATTTTGTGTACCACGTCTTTTTTTTCGAACTCATCAGGTCTAAATGGCTGATCTATTCTGAGAATACTCCAACTTATATCGCTATTCATTACCAGCTGTTCAGCTTCCCATTTAGTTTGTCCATACCACTCAATTGGATGAGGAGAATCTTCTTCGGTGTATAAACTTTCGTTAGCACCATCAAAGACATAGGCAGTTGAAATATGAATTAAGTGTTTGTGTGTTGCTTTGCAGGCTTTAAGAATATTCTCGGTACCAATAACATTTACTTGATAAGCTAAACCGTTTTTATTTCCCCGCTGCTCCCAAGCGGCGTCAACATTGGTAAAAGCTGCAAGATGAATAACCACCTTTCCCTGAGATTGAGAGATGGTGTTCTCGACTTGTTTATAGTTGGTGATATCAACGGGATGGTGAGGATGATTAAGATCTAGGGGAGTAATCTGATACTTGCTTGAAAACAAATCAGCAAATCTAGAGCCAACAAGGCCATTAATGCCGGTAGCAATAACTGGCAAATTATTCATATTGTGTAGAGAACCAATCTTGATTACTGTCTTTTAACTCTTGCCACCATTCTTTGTTGTCTTGATACCAATTAATGGTTTTTGAAAGTCCTTCTTCAAGGGTGACTGATGGTTGCCAACCAAGATCATTCTTGATTTTAGACCAATCTACTGCGTAACGTCGATCATGCCCAGGACGATCAGTAACAAACTCAAGTGACTGCTCGTCTCCGTTCATCAGACCAACTAACATTTTGGCAAACTCAAGGTTTGATACATCTGTCGACAATCCTCCAATCAGATAGGTTTTTCCTAGTGTCTCTGAGTTTAAAATTAGATCAATGGCCAAGCAATGATCTTCAACATAGAGCCAATCGCGAACATTTAAGCCGTCACCATAAACTGGAATCTTTTTTCCCTCAAGTAAATTTGTGATTGCAAGCGCAACAAATTTTTCAGGAAATTGGTAGGGTCCATAGTTGTTTGAGCAGTTGCTGATGCTGTAGGGCAAATCATAGGTTTCACCATAGGCTCTTACAAGATGATCGCTAGCTGCTTTGCTAGCAGAGTAGGGGCTGCGAGGATTGTAAGGAGTGTTTTCTGTAAACTTGCTCTCAGTGTCCAACTCCAGTGAGCCAAAAACCTCATCGGTTGAGATGTGATGAAACCTTTTTATTTGATGTTGCAAAGCTGCATTAAGCAAAACTTGAGTTCCCAATACATTAGTTTCTAAAAAAAGCTGCGGATTTTTTATGGAACGATCAACATGTGATTCAGCGGCAAAATGAACCACTATATCAACATCTTGCATAACTTTATCAACCAAAATGAAATCTAAAATATTGCCCTTAACGAAACTGTAATTGGGGTGATCCTTAACTGCATTTAGATTTTTTTTATTTCCAGCGTATGTTAATAGATCAAGATTAATTATCTTATCTTGCGGATGATGCTTCAGCCAATAATGAATAAAGTTAGAGCCAATAAAACCGGCTCCACCTGTAACAAGAATTGTTTGCGACATATCAAAAGTAATTTTTTATAATCTTGTGCTTGATTTGACTAATCTAACTCGTAGCTTTCGTCGATCAGCTGTTGCATTGCTTCTCGTCCGATCATCATCCTCACTCTAACATACATGTCTTCAAGTCTATTGTACTTCTTCTGTTCGAGCGTATAAAGAGAGTGATAGTACCCGGTCAAAAATGACAAGACAATAATAACTACCACCAAAACCCTTATAAGAGTTCTTGTTTCAATGGGCGGGGTAGGATGTTGAGTAGATTCTTTTGACATAATTTAAATTTCTTAACTGATGGCAGTTTTGGTGTTGACTTATATAGGCTTAATTATTGTTCAATGCTTGATCAATATAGTCGATGAATGCTTCTTGATTGCTGATGGTATAGACCCATTGATTCTGGTATGGTCTTAAGTTTCTAGGATGCTCAATCACTCCTTGTTCGTTGGTGGTGGATATAGGTAAGTAAACAGATCTAATGGTTGGAACAGATTTTGTTTGAGCAATGCTTGTGGCGAGAGAAATGGCATCTTCAAGTGGATAATAATCTCCGAACTCATTTTGATAAAAAGATAAAAGCTCTCCTGCAATGGTTGGATTATGCCAATAAAGTGTGGGATCAGAGAGTTTGTTAATAATGGCGCTAATCACCTGCTGTTGTCTCACATTTCGAGCTTGATCATTACCTGCTTCAGAGTTTGAACTATTTCGGCTGCGAATATATTTTAAGGCAGTGGTTGAGTCCATTTGCGTTAATCCTGTTTCAAAAACAATCGTTTCGTAAAGTTTTTTAGGATCTTTTTCTTGAGTGATATCAACATCACTTTTTGGGAAGAATTCATCAACAAAACCTTCCTCAACATCAATTGAGATAGAATCAATAATATCGATAATTTTGCCCAACTGATCTAGAGAAACAACAACTGCATGATTGATCTCTTGTTGAGTTAGTTCTTGAATAACTGCCGTTGGAAATAAAGTTGGTTGAGAGGGATCGCGTTGTCTTCCATACTCGTACAGAGCATTGATTTTGGTTTGATACTCACTGCTCCAAAGATCTCTGGGGAGTGACAGCGTTGTGACCTGAGCTTTTTGAGGATTTACCTTCAATAAAATGATTGTGTCAGTTAACTGCGGAAAATCGGGGCGGTTCTCGGTTTGATCGATGCCCAAAATCAAGAAAGTGAGTGGTTGGTTGTTTGCTTGCGGATCAATCTGTTTAAGTAAAGATATTACCTCTGAATGAGACAGCTGTGATGCAGATAGAAAGGTTTGATATTTTCCATAAGCGGTTTGAACTACAAAAAATAAGGTGAACGCAGCAGCTCCTATGATAGAAATAACACCCAGCAGCAAACCTCGAATAACAGTTTCTCTTGATATTTGCTTAATTTTGATCATGGACTACTTGCAACTGATTCAGGTCAATTGATAAATTAGAGAATTAATTAAACCATTATCTCATCAAAAACCAACTGATCAAGCACAAATATATTACTAATTTGCAAATTTATTTTGAGGCTCCCATGGGTCTATGCTTGTTATTCTGTTAAAATCATTTTTATGATGCATAAGTTACTATCATCAGTGTGCTTTCTGTCAAATGAAAAGTTTGACAAAAAAAAAGCTGGTTTAGTAATTATTATTGTCTCGGCAGTAATCCTTGCTTCGCTTCCACTGTTTCGGCAGGGTATGTTTGCAGTTCATGATTTTACACAAGGAGCCAGAATAGTAGAGATGCATCGTGCTCTTGCTGATGGTCATTTTCCAGTTCGCTGGTCACAAAATTTTGGTTTCGGCTATGGTATGCCGCTCTTCCAGTTTTATGGTCCATTACCTTTTTATGTAGGTGCTTTAATTTATTGGCTCACAGGACAGGTACTTTTTGCCGTTAAGTCAATTTTCTTAATTACCAACATTTTTACTGCCTGGGGAGGATACTTGCTGGGAAAAAAACTGTTAAAAAATAGAGTTTGTGCGACTTTTGTCTCTATTGCGCTCACGCTTGCTCCATATAGATTACTCAATCTTTATGTTCGAGGTGCTGTAAATGAATTGTGGGGGATTATGGCAATACCCTGGATTCTTTTAAGTGTTATTAAGATCCTCAACTCTGAAAAATCTGCTTGGGTGTGGTTAAGTCTGTCTTTGTCGGTGTTGTTTTTAAGTCACAATATTACAACTTTGATGTTTGCTCCATTTGCAATGCTGATAGTAATTTTATTACTAATGCATCAGATGTTTATCAAAAACATTGCAACAACTCAATTTTTTCGCTACTTAGTCAAGATAATTTGGCCAACTGCATTGGCTCTTGGTTTATCGGCCTTTTATTTATTTCCTGCTTTTTTTGAAAAAGATTTTACTCAAGTTGATCGATATATCTTGGCAGATTACTTTGATTTCAGGATTCATTTTTTATATCTTCGACAATTTTTCAGAACCAGCTGGGGTTATGGAGGTAGCAATTGGGGTCCTGACGACAAAATATCTTTCTTTCTTGGTTTCGGGCAGTTGGCAGGCGTGACTATCTTCCTATTTTTATTTCTTAAACAATTTTTTAGCGCACTCAAAATTTCAGTTGTTAATGCCTTCAAACAACATTTATTACCTTTAGGTTTTTTGTTGCTTTCTTTGCTATCGATTGTTCTGACTACCCACAAATCATCTTTTATTTGGGAAAATATCTCATTGATGAAGTTTATTCAATTTCCTTGGAGATTTCTTTCTTTAGGCTTAGTATTTTTATCATTAATGGGAGGCTATGCTCTCTTGTATCTACAAAAAAATACTAGCACTCAAACAAATAAAATCAGCAATAATCTCTCAATAATTTTGACAGGCATACTTTTTGGATTACTAATGCTTAACGGAATTTATGTAAAGCCAGAAGAGCAGCTGGCTGACTCAACTCTTTACTATCATGCAAACGAAGCAAAAATTCGAGATGATTTAAGCTGGATTCTTCCTGATTATATTCCCATCAATCTCAAACACACTAACCCAGTTTATACATTGATAAACGAGGATTTATTGGAAACTGATGAAAGGAGCAATTTTGAAGTCGTTCGTAACGCTACTCATTTAAAGTTTGTCAAAACTGATTTTACTCAGGAATCTGTGGTGGAATTTAACGTTGCTGATTATCCCCATTGGCAGTTGTTAATGAATTCTATTCCAGTTCCCCACACAACAACCGAAGAAGGTTCAATCTCAGTGATAGTCAAACCTAGTCAGCAAGAACTAGTTTTGAGATTGAAGCCAACAAGATTGCGATTAGTAAGTGATTTAGTATCTCTAACTAGTTTTATAGCGATTGTTGTACTATTATTACGTCAGAAATTTGCTATCAGGTTAATAGAGAACAGTGTTGCTAGCAAATCACTCAATAAATCATTATTGAATTAATCTCATGCCTATCTCACCCAATTTAACTTCAGCAGATACAACCGATGATGTCGAAGAAATCCTTTCATTATCCGAAGTACAAAGCATAAAAAAAAGATCGGTTACTGGGGCAATATCATATTTTATGAAAACTGCTCTACTGCAGTTTTTTGGGTTAACAACGGCTTTTATTTTAAGTGCTTTTTTTGATCCAGAAGATTTTGGTGTATATGGCTATGTGACCCAGATAATTGGATTATTAATCTTTTTCTCAGATGTTGGTCTAGCTGCTTCATTAGTTCAAAAAAAAGAAGAGCCTTCCTTAAAAGATTATAGAACCGCTTTTACAGTCCAGCAGCTACTTTCTTGGGTAATTGTGGCCCTAGTTTTGATCATCTCGCAAACTGGAATGGTTCAAAACAAAGTAGGACAAGATGGTGTTTGGATCTTGCTGGCACTTGCAATCTCGTTTCCTTTGGCATCACTCAAAACTATTTCATCCATCAAGCTTGAACGCGAACTGAAGTTTTCGCTGTTAATTGTGCCTCAAATTGTAGAACAACTAGTGTTTGATGGGATATTAATTTATTTAGCATGGACTGGGGTAGGAGTGGTGGCTTATGCCTGGGCAGTGGCGGTTCGATCTGTGATTGGCACTATCGTTATGTGGGGCATTAAACCCTGGAAAGTAGGTCTTCGTTTTAGCAAACAATCTTTAAAGAATTTACTTGGATTTGGAGTAAAATTTCAACTTAACGATTTCTTAGCTCGAATTAAAGATCAGCTGTATTTTTTGGTTTTGGGTCAAGTTTTGCCGCTTAATCAATTTGGATACATTCAGTGGGCTAAAAACTGGTCGATGTATCCATATAACCTTACTGTACAAAATGTGATGGCAATTACTTTCCCCACATTTTCAAGACTTCAGCAACATAAAAAATTGCTACAAAAAGCATTGGAAAAATCAATCTTTTTTATTAGCTTGCTGATTTTCCCAATACTTGGATTTATGTGTTTATTGATTACCCCGTTAACGGTGGTGATCGAACAATATGCCAAATGGCAACCGGCTGTCCTTAGTTTTATTTTGTTCGCCTTAAGTGTTGGCTGGGCAGCGATTTCTACTCCGATGGTTAACGCACTTAATGCAATAGGAAAGATTAAC
>CAYXBZ010000008.1:0-25468 GCA_964463605.1 uncultured Pseudomonadales bacterium
AAACCCCTCAGAAATGAGCTCATATCTAATATCATTACTAATTTGCGAATTTATTGATAGTTGGGTATTAAACAATGATATCAATTAATACCGATTGAGTCAGTAAATACTAGCATGTTAGAATTCGACAACCGTGGCCAAAAAAAAGCAGTCAAAAAAACCAGCATCTTTTTCAAAAAGTCCAGAAAAAATTAACATCGATGAGATTGCAGCATTCATTTCGGCTTTCTTATCTTATGTCAAGGGCTATATTAAGGCAATCAATCAATTTTTTAGCCTTGCCGTAAAACGAACTGCAAAAAAATGGAAGCATACTAAACGATCAATTAAGAAACAAAATAAAGCGATGCTTCGTCTTGTTAATAAAAAATTTAAAATTGTTAATCGTTCTATCAAAAAAATAAAAAAGAACTTTCTTTTTAAATCTCAACGAAAAAGATTAAAGCTAAAGATTAAAAAAAGCTCCAAAAAATATCAAAAAAAATATAAAAAACAACTTCAAGTAATAAAGTTGCTGTTATCAGCTCAATTTGGTTCGATTTATCTTTCTTTATTGATTTCTTTACTTATTTTAGGGGGAGCTTGGTGGACTTACTCCAATATTTTTCAAGATTTACCCAACCCCACCGAGCTTACCGAGAGATCTCAAATATTAACCACTCGAATTTTAGATAGGAATGGTAATCTGTTGTTTAGGATATACGAAGATGAGAATAGAACAATTGTCCCCCTATCTCAAATTTCTCAACACATGATTAATGCTACCATTTCTATCGAGGATCAAAGTTTTTACAATCATCAGGGTTTTTCCATCAGGGGAATTTCTCGGGCAATTTGGGCAAACATCAGTCGAGATCGTTTAGAAGGCGGCTCGACTATTACTCAACAATTGGTTAAGAATAGGCTTCTTGATTCTGAAAGAACCGTTCAAAGAAAAATTAGGGAGTTAATTTTATCAATTCTGGTAGAGGGTACTTACTCAAAAGAAGAAATTCTCCAGATGTATTTGAATCAGGTCTCCTACGGGGGATCAACCTATGGAGTTGAAGAAGCTGCCTGGAGGTATTTTAATAAACCAGCTAAAGAGCTAAATCTAGCTGAGAGTTCATTGTTAGCTGGTTTGCCTGCAGCTCCCTCGGTTTACACTCCTTTTGGCTCTAATCCTGAGTTGAGTTTGAGAAGGCAAGAAGAGGTGCTGCGACGAATGGTTGAAGATGGATTTATCTCGATTGAAGAAGCTTATCATGCCAAACAAACTAAGTTGGAATTTAGACCAGATGTTATTGATATCCAAGCTCCTCACTTTGTGATGTATGTTAAAAAATTGCTGGTAGATAAATTTGGAGAGGATACTCTCAATAAAGGTGGGTTAGAGGTTAGAACTAGCCTCGATTTGAATTTGCAGCAACAGGCTCAAGCCATTGTGACTCAAGAGGTAGATAAGGTGAGACACCTCAGGATAAGCAATGGGGCGGCTCTCATCACTAATCCTAGCACCGGCGAAATATTAGCGATGGTTGGCAGCCGAAATTATTTTGATTTTGAGAATGATGGTCAAGTAAATGTTACTATTAGACCAAGACAGCCAGGTTCGTCTATTAAGCCCTTGGTGTATGCACTTGTTTTCGAGGCGGGAAAAAAACCTTGGGATACGATTGATGATACCCCCATTACTTATCAAATTCCAGGAAGCACGCCTTATTCGCCTCGAAACTACGACGGTACTTTCAGAGGAACTGTAACTCTCAGACAGGCTTTGGCAAGTTCATACAATGTGCCGGCTGTTAAAACCTTGGCAAGTTTGGGAGTACAAAATATGGTTGAAAGAGGGAAAGAGATGGGGATCACTACCTGGACTGACAGTAGTAGGTTTGGCCTATCTTTAGCTTTGGGTGCTGGAGAAGTGTTGATGACTGATTTATCAGCAGTTTATGCAACCTTTGCTAACAATGGTTATACAGTTGAACTTGATCCCTTTATCGAGATAAGAGATCACGAGGGCGAGATACTTTATCGCAATCCTTGCTTCACCGATCCAGATATCTGCAAGCAGCTCCAGACAGTTGAGTCATTAGCTGCTTATCAAATCAATGATATTTTGTCAGACAATCGTGCTCGAGCTTCAACTTTTGGCGAGTTTTCCCAACTGTACATTCCACAGCAACAAGTGGCTGTTAAGACCGGTACCACAAACTCAATGAGAGATAACTGGACAATAGGATATACCAGTGATCGTTTAGTGGCGAGTTGGGTAGGAAATAACGATAATACTCCCATGAGCTTTGTTGCTAGCGGGGTCACAGGAGCATCACCTATTTGGAATCAATTGATGAGATTGTTGCTTAATGACCAAAACCCTCATCAATTTGCTTTACCTGAAGAATTGGTTAAAGTTAGTATTTGCGCTTCAACTGGAACCTTGCCTTGTGCAGAATGTCCACAGGTGATTGAAGAAATATTTATTGCGGGAGAAGAGCCAGTAGAGGCTTGCAATTGGCGCTACTTTGTTCAGGCTGAAACAGAACATCTATTGCCCATTGGAGAACGAGATAGAATTTTATGATTGTTTCAAACAAACGAATCAGTCTCTTGAGTGTTTTTCAACATCAGTTTGACTTTGTCAGTAATCAGTTTAACCACTTGCTTGATAGAGAGATCGCTGGTATCAATAACCCAAGCGTCATCAATAATTTTAAGGGGATCTGTGGCTCTATTCTGATCTCGATGATCTCTATCTTGAAGATCTTTGTATACTTCTTCAAATTCAAGATTTATTCCTTTTGTTAGTAATTCGAAATGACGTCGTTTGGCTCTTACTACGTCGTTGGCTGTAAGAAAGATTTTTAAATTAGCATTTGGCAAAACTCGATAGGTAATGTCTCTACCTTCCATCACAACATTTTGAGTGGAGGCAATGGCTTGCTGTTTTGAAACCAAAACTTCTCTGATCTCTGGATGAACTGCAACTCTTGAAGCTCCCTTGCTAACTTCCTCAGTACGAATTTTCCAGGATACATCTTCATTTTCTAAGATCACAGTGGTTAATCTTCCATCCTGCTCAAGAGAGTTTGGATTTCGCATAAAAATCTTGGCCTTCTTGATTAAAGGAGCTAGAGAATTAGCATCATCTAAATCAATTTTTTTTCTAAGTCCAATGAGGGCAGCCACTCTATACATTGCTCCAGTATCAACATATAAAAACCCCAACTCATCGGCTACAAGTCGTGACACAGTTCCCTTCCCGGCTGCAACTGGACCATCGATTGCAATTTGAAATGATGTGTTTGAAGGCGCGTTTAAGTTGGTCATTATACAATTCTTACCAGAGCACAAAGCAAGCACGATTTGATTGTTAAACAAATCTGATATCTTGGTGTTTTGGCACTTTCTACTTGTGAAAATGCGAGCTACTTCTTTTTACTCTTTTTGGAAGATTTTCTTTTTTTAGTTTTAGTGTTTTTTTTCTTTGATTTTGATTTAGAACTTGAATCACATAACCACTCATCTCTATCGGCTGTAATTAAACCACCCAAACCAACAACGATTAAAATGATTGGCCACAGGTTCCAAAAGTTGTGAGGCAGCATTCCCAAATTTGAGCTAAGCAGAACAAAGCCCATGATTGCTAAGGCTACTGGCCAGAATACATTTTTTGGCATAAAAAGATCCTTTATTTTTAAGTTGGAGAGTATCAAGAAATAAATCTCAACTCAATTGATAATTAACACTATTTAATCTTATTTGAAGAGTGAATTCAAGCAGGGATAATCTGACATTGGTGTTTTGATATGTTTATATCAAAATTTGGGCTGAGTTCTGTTTAAAAAGGATTTAAGTTTAGTTAAACATCAAAATCATCATCTTTTTCCCAGATGATAATGTACTGATCTTCATAAATTTTCTTCCAGTCAGGATTATCGATCATATGTGTTATAAACTGTTTTGCCCAAGGAGTGATATCTCTTGCTCCAAAAACTACTAGCTTAAAATCATATTGATTAGCCACCTCTGTCCAAATTTCAGAATCCTGCTGCATGGGTATGTATGTATTTTGAAAAAAACTACTACTATAAGCTTCTGGTCTGTTATCAACAAAAACTTTATGTTTGGGATGTAGGTGGTAAATGAGATAACTTCCAAGATCGTAGTTGTTAAAAATGGGGCCTTGCTTTGAGGATTCTTTGATAAATGAGGCAGCTCGAGCTTCTTCAACAACTGGGCCTAGTTTTCTATTTGAAAAATTTATAGAAGGATTGATGATTCCAGCAAAAGTAAGTAAAAGAAACAGACCATAAAGTTGACCCAAAAAAATCTTCATTAGTTTTGGTGGAAAATCAAAGGAAATTTTCTTCCTAATCTTTTCGTACTGTATGTTAAATAGTTTGGCTAATGTGGGAATAGTAAAAACAATCATCAGAGGAACGTTTCTTAGTGCCTGATATCCCAAAAATAAGCCTGTTAAAGAAAGAGTTTTTTCGAACCAATCTAACTCTCGAAAATTCATCAAATAAAGAGGAATAAACATCAAGCTATAAACAGTAAACCAAATAAATCCAGAGTGATTAATGGCTTTCCAGAGAAAAAGAAGTGTCTGATTTTCTACAATGCTGTAACCATAATCGATTAAAATGTTGAATGGTTCAAGAAAGCCGCGAAAGAAGTTGGGATTAATTAAAGAGACAATAATAACCATTACTAGCAACCAACCTAGTTTTTTGCCAAGAGAGAATGAGACATGTGGGCTTTTCAATATAGCGGCACAGCTCCATGCAAGTCCGATTAAGAAGATGCCAAATATAAACGAGATGTGTGTGTTTGCCCAAACAAGTTGTTGAATTAACAGCAGCGTCATTATTTTGGGAGAAAGAAAATCATTCTTCTGAATCTTTTTTAATTGCCACAGGGTGTGCGCTGTGAATAGCAATCCGATACTCTCTGGCCTTATCTCCGTTCTCATCGATAAAAATATCACTGCAATCAAGCCCAACAAACTAGATATTAGTGGACTGCTGACATCCTCCATCATTTTGAGTAAAAAAAACAACACTACTAGCAGAATAAAAATATTAAATAGCTGCGGACCAGCTAAGCCTATTAGCTGATCTAGTAAATACACGATCACTCCAAAAAACCAGTGATGATTAATAAATTTTTGTTCAGGCATCGAGTATGAGTAGTGATTTTGAAATAACACCTGAGTGTTTCCTGATAACAACTCTCGACCATTTGCAATGTGTCTGCCAAGGTCAACCACAGTAAGTCTGATTGGATCAAGAAGATTAAAAGCGTAAATTAAAGCCAACAGCAGATAAAAGAAATAATGGCACTTTATTTTTTTGAAGAACATTCTAGTTTTAGGGTAACTAAACTATAATTTGGCGACAGTTCTGATAATCATAGTTAGATTTTTAAGTTTGATCGTTTAAACTCTTTTGACAGTTGTCTCTTTAAATCTCGTTTTTTAATCACTGCTCTTTTTTCAAACTCTTTTTTACCTTTTCCGGCTCCAATTTGTATCTTAATTCTGTTGTTTCTAAGAAAAATTTCCAGAGGAATAATAGTTAATTTTTTTTGATTGACAGCATCTATTAATTGATATATCTCCTTTTTTGTGAGTAATAATTTTCTTGTCTTTTTTGGATCATAATCTTCTAAGTTGCTATAACGATATGGATTAATTCTGGCGTTAATTAGCCAGGCTTCTTGATCAATTATCTTGATGTAAGAACCTTCTAGACTCCCTTGTTTTAATCTCAGGCTTTTAACTTCATGACCAGCTAAAACCAGACCTGCTTCCCAAGTATTTTTTATGACATAGTCATGTTTAGCTCGACGATTTTTTACCAACAACATCTTTATTTAATTCATTTATATACTAAGAATTCATTCCTATTGTACCAGGAAAAATTTAAGTTATTTTTTATTTGGGATGGGTGACGAAGCTAAATAAGTTTGGCGAAACTTGATAATTGTGAGTTTCAATTACTTTTGTCTTTGCTTTGAAAAAACTACTGTGTTGAGAAGAATCGCTATAATCAGAGTTGAATCTGATAAACAATTGAGCCACTTACCACAAATGCTTTCCCCACTTCTTCATTTACCTCAACATGAGTAGTTGCAGCTAAAGAGGGGCTGACTATCTGTCGAACAAACTCTCCAGATTTGCTAAGAATTATTAGCCTATTTTTGGCCGACTCTAAAATGTATAGGTTTTCTGAATTTTGAGTTGTGTAAATGTTTATTGAGCTTCCAAGTGGATCGTCCAGACCTCGTATTTCAAATTCAAGAGGGGCGCCTCTTTCCAACCTAAAAATTTCTCCGTTGTTGCTCGTAAGCCATATTTGACCGTCAACAGTCATCGAGGTAATACTTGCAAACTCAATTCCCTGTGAGCTTGCAACCCATCCAATCGGATCTGATAACTCGTTTTCTCTCACGATGTAGCGAAAAATATTTCTTCTTAAAGGATTAAGCACGTAAAGAAATCCTTCATAATAATCTATAAAAATACTCTCTCGATCAGAATCGCCCTCTTCTTTAATGAGTAATGGATTTTCATTCCAACTAAGTTCTTCTAGATTATTGATTCCATCTAAGGACAATAAATATATGCCAGAGTTAAGGATAAATAAATTATCAGGAGCCGCAGTAAAATCAGCTATTTCCAGTTCTTCTTCAAGTGATATGCGGTGTGATTCTCCAGTAGCAGCTGACAGTGCAATTAGTTGATTTTGCTGTTTATCAATAAAGAATAGAAATTGATCATTACTAGCTGTGGCTGAAGTAATAAAGTTGGGGAATACTTCTCTCAAGTCAAGAAAAATGTCTAGCGTCGATAGCTCTACTTGACCATCAATCTCATTGTAGTATTCCTGAGCCGACAAAATAAACTCTTCAAACTCGCGTCGAGTGAGTCGTGGATTGCCCAAATCTTTTTGAGTTGCTAGAGCTGTTTCGATGGCTTGAGCCGCTAAATCTCTAGCTTGAAGCATATCCTCATTTTCAAGCGATCTTGCTTGATCCAACAATTCTTGGGCTGGTTCAAGCTCTTGTTGAATCTGTTTTTTTTGATTCGAAATCGATGCCGAAACAAAGTTAAAGGTGAATGCGATCAGCAAAACAACAGTCAGGATGACTGCCACTTTTCTTTTTTTTAGGCTGTTTGTTTTCCCTAAATATATTTCTTGTGGTTTCGAAAATGATTTGATGAGATTGGCGGCGTTGAATTTATTCTTGAGTTTTGGCCATTGAGCAATGATTTTGGAAAATCTGGTTGCTTTGCTTGGTGTCTCTTTAAACTGAATTGAATTAGAATCAAACTCTTTTTGCTCCGATGTTCGACTGACTTTTTCTTTCACTTGAGAGAATTTGCTTTTAACAGTTTGCCCTATTTTGGTAAAAATAGTCTTGAATTTTTCTGCTCCTTGTTTTGTGAATTTTTTAATTGGCTCGAGGCTGATTTTAATCTTAATCTCTTTTTGTTCCTCTGTAGCTTTTTCTTCATTTAATTTTGAAAAAATTTTCTCGTTTCTTATTGAGCTCTCATTATCTCTTGACCCAGTTGTTTCAACCGGTTTTTCAATCTTGTTGAACTTGTCTGGCGTATTGGTTTTATTAAGGTTGTCATCAAGTTGATTCTCTACTTTCTTATTGACGGGGAGTGACTCATTATTTGTTTTTTCAACAAGCTTTTTTTTGGTTTCATTGATCTTGGTCCTATCAGTGTTGGTCACATCAGCATCGGTTGAATCTGTGATAGCTGAGCTAAGAGGACGTGTCTGGACATCAACTAAGTTCTGCTTTTCTTTTTTTGGCAAAACTTGTGGTTGATCTATTGCTTCAATCTTAATAATGCAGCTGGCAAATAGCGAACTATCTACTAGCATTCTTACTTTTTGAGTTAAGTTAGAGGCTATGGCATCTGGTGAAAGCTCAGCTCTAAAGAGTTGTTTGATTGATTGCTCGAGTTGTTCTGTTTGACTTGTGCCTAATATGAACTCATCGTCTTGGGTAAGTGATCCCTCGATGATATTAATTTCTTTATTTGAATGAAGAATAGTTCCAATCTTATTGTGTCTTTTTAAAAGAATTTGACCTTGATAAGTTGCTAAAGTTGTTTTTGGTTGAATATCACCTTGTTTGATTTGAGGAAAGCCAATTAATGCAAGGCTGGGAGAGACATCAAGCTCTCTAGCTTTCTTGAGTAAATCAAGGATTAAGTTATGAACTGCGGTGGCAGAAAGATCTTTTTGACTTTCAAGAAGCTGCGCCAAATCAAAGCCAATATTTTTAGCGTTATTGCCTTTAACACCAAGCGCGCAAATGAGTTGATAATTAGGTGAAAAAACAAGCTGAGACCAACTATTCTCGAGAGGGGATCCCACAACTGAGGCCACTTTTATTTGATGCATGTTGAGCAATAACTATTTTATTTGATATTGCTTACCTATTCTAACAGTTTCGATAGAGTAAGACTACTTTTTATGTAGTGATTTTATAGATTCCAGCTTGGTTGACGGTCTAATTTTTTATTTGGCTGAGCCTGATTGTGCATTATTCGCAATCCTATTGTTATCCCAATCATGGCTGCGTTATCAGAACAAAGTCTTTTTTCATAAGGGGTGATGAGGCGAAGACGATGCTGACGCAACACTTTTCTAATCTCTTTTCTCAGAGCAATATTGCTTGCAACACCTCCTCCCAACCAAACTTCTGTGTAGTTTGGGGATAGGTTGCTTGAAGCTTCATCTTGCAACAATTTATTAAGTTTGTAACAAAGATGTCTAAAAGCAGCTTGTTGGAATGAGGCGCAAAAATCAAAAATGTCTTGTTTACTGAGGCTGTCAACTTTGTTTTGCTCATTTTTTTCTTTAATCAGCTTGCTAGCGGCAGTTTTGAGTCCTGAATAACTCAGATTAAAATCTTTCACGCTCGTCATTGGTAGCGGAAAGTCATATCGACCCTTGTTGCCATGTTTTGCAAGCTTTTCAATGACTGCTCCAGCAGGATAGCCAAGATCAAGCATTCTTCCAACTTTATCAAGAGCTTCTCCCAGAGCATCATCTACAGTTTCTCCCAATACTTGGTATTTGCCAATTTGATTAATTCTGACAAATTGAGAATGACCTCCAGAAACAATAATTCCCAAAGCAGGAAATCTGTTCGTAACTTGGCTGGAGTTTTTTTTTATGATGCTGTGTTTTCTACTATTTCTTTGAGCCAAAACCGACAGCAGGTGAGCCTCAAGATGATTGATGCCATATAAAGGTTTGTGATGCGCAACTGCTAGCTTTTGTGCATACTCGATTCCAACCTCAAGAGCAGGAGCAAGCCCCGGTCCTTGGGTTACACCGATGGCATCGATCAATCTAAAATCAATTCTTGCTTGATCCAAAGCTTTTTTTACAGTGGGAGCAATATTTTCCTGGTGGGCCTGTTTGGCAAGAGTGGGAAATACACCTCCATAGGGTTGGTGAATCTGAGTTTGTGAGGCAATAATATTTGATAATACAACTCTTCCTTGTACCACTGCAGCCGAGGTTTCATCGCATGAGGTGTCGATAGCTAAAATCAGAGGTGGTGAGTGATGAGTGTTATTTTTCATTGATCAACTATTTTCTTAGCTAAATTATTTGATGATCAAGGAGCGCTTGTTTTTGGCAATTACTTCAAGATAAATGTTAAGATCAGTTTTTAGTTGGGTGACTGAGTTTTTTAGTTGGCTCCACCACTCAATCACTATCAAGTGATTGGGTGAAACCAAGGCTGGAATTTGCAGCTGTTGTATTGCTTGTGGATCGTCAATTTTCCACAAATCAATGTGAAACAATTTGCCTTTGGTTTGATGTCTGACAAAATCATATTCTTTGACATATGAGTAAGTGGGCGAGTTGATGATAGATGAAATGTTCAAAAATCGAGCTAGTCCTTTAGTAAACACTGTTTTACCAGCTCCCAACTCTCCATCAAGTCCGATCACTAATCCGTTTTGACTGAGATCATCCCAGTGTTTGAGAAGCAACTTGCCAGCAATCTCCTGTGTTTCATTTTCACTGTTGCTAACAAGCTTTACAGTCTTATCTTCAAATGTTTGAGTTAATGAGTTGTCTGAAGATTTAGCCATCGAGAAGATCTCCTGATTACCTCTTAAAGTTAGTGGGGTTGAGAGAGTGGTATCAATCACTATTGAGGGTTCATTGGGGGGAAGTTTGCCAGCATCAATGATTAAGTCAATTAAGTTTTTTTGTTTGTGTGACAGATTATTTAAGATGTCATCTATCGTATAAGGTCTTTTCTTACCTGAAGCATTTGCCGAAGTGGCAGTGATGGGCTGATCTAGTTTTTTTACCATCTCTATGACAAGCTTGTGATCTGGAATGCGAATGCCCAAAGTATTAAATTCAGAGGCAACTCCCGCTGCCAAGCCTTTTTTGTAGCGAGAAACCACGGTGTATGGACCAGGCAAAAATCTACGATAAAGATTTTTTGCCTGATCGTTTAACTCCACATACTTATTGGCCATCGATTGGTCAACAACAGCGATTGACAGAGGTTTTCCCTCTCTTCTTGACTTGTAATCAAGGAGCTTGTTAATGGCAGTTGAGTTGGTGGCATCAGCTCCAATTCCGTACACCGTTTCGGTGGGAAAAATTACCAGTCCGCCAGTTTTTAAAGCATCAACTGCTTGTTGAACTGTTTTCTGATAATTTTGATTATTGAGCTTAATAATTTTCATGTGATATTTTTTGCAAGCTTTAGACTATGTCTGTTTAAATGAAAGGCTATTATATCTCAAGATAATGAAATTTTGAGGTGGATCAAAGTTGAAAATACTTGATTTAGGCTGTAATTTTTTTTGTAAGACAAATTATGATGGGGGTTTGTGTTGTCTGCTATAATATGGCTCATATGAGTGTTAAAGTTAAACATCGATCTTCAAACAGTTTGCTGATGAATTACCTGGATAGTTCCGACAGAGATCAGGAAACCAAGTTTGATCTTTATGTTCAATCTCGCAAAGTCAGGCAGATTGCGGCGGCACTTGATCAATTTACCAAAACAACCTCGCTTGTTGATTCTCAATGGTTTTTGGATGATCAAGCATTTATCTCTCAGTTGGTTGATGAGTTATTGGATGACTCACTTTTAGTACTTGATGGAGTTCAACTTGATTCAGAGGCAGTTGAGTTATCTGTCTCGCTTATGAGTGACATAAAAAGAGCTCTGTCAGTTGTGGAGCAAATTGCTGACAGCGATCAATCCGGAGATAATTGAGTTCTTATTCCCCAAAAAATATTAATAAACTGTTGTTGACATTTAATTAGCAGTTGGGTAACATAACTGCTAGTGATCACGATGGATTGTTGCTAATTATTAGCAACTTACTATAGCTTTCTGTCACTAACTGGTCACACTAATTGGTCTGTCCACCAAAGTATTCACAACAATTAACAATTATTCATTCATTGAAGAAAGGGTTTTGCTATGCAATCTCTAAAACTTTCAAAGCTCAAGCCTAACGCTGGTTATGTGTTGGTTGAGCCCATCCAAACAGAAACTACAACCAAATCAGGTTTATATTTACCTGAGTCCGAAGACGAAAAACCTCAACAAGGTAAGGTTTTATCTTGTGGAGATAGCATTTGGGAAAGCGGAGTCAAGGAAGTTAAGTGTCCCGTCAAAAAAGGTGACACGGTTATCTACAAGAAGTGGGGTGGCAACGACTTTAAGCTGGACGATGTTGAGTATCAGTTTTTGAAGTTTGATGACATTTTGGCTGTCGTCAGCAAATAATAACGACTAAAAAATTAATTAATAAACATTTAAGGAACAATATGGCAAAACAACTCTTATTTGGCGATGACGCCAGACAAAAGATGCTGATTGGCATCAATAAATTAGCAAGTGCAGTTACCACTACTCTCGGACCCAAAGGCCGCAACGTGGCTCTCGATAAATCATGGGGAGCACCCAATGTGGTTCATGATGGAGTGAGTGTGGCTAAGGAAATTGAGCTGCAAGACAAGTTTGAGAACATGGGTGCGCAGTTGGTACGTGAAGCTGCCTCTAAGACTAATGATGTGGCTGGCGATGGTACCACCACCGCTACTTTGTTGACTCAAAAGATGAGTTCAATTGGCATGAAGTATGTCACTGCAGGCACCAATCCAATGATTATGAAGCGCGGTATTGATCAAGCAGTTGATGAAGTCGTAAAAAAGATTCGCAAGCTAGCCAAGCCAGTCAAGGAAGATGACTGGGAAAAGGTAGCCACTATTTCTGCTCAGGATCCTGAGATTGGAGCTAAAATTGCCGAGGCTTTAAAGTTGGTTGGCAAGGATGGTGTGGTTGAGGTTGAGGAAGGTAAAACAATGGAGATTACCATTGACCACAAGGAAGGAATGGAGCTCGACAAAGGTTATGCTTCACCTTACTTTGTAACCGACTCAGACAACATGGAGGCGGTTATGGAGAGTCCTTATATTCTCATCACCGACCAAAAAATCTCTAGTATCAAGGATGTGTTGCCACTGCTTGAAAAAGTGGTTAACGCAGGCAAATCTTTAGTGATTTTGGCCGATGATATTGAAGGCGAGGCTTTAACTACATTAGTAGTGAACAAGCTTCGAGGTACATTCAAGGCTTTGGCCGTTAAGGCCCCTGGTTTTGGTGACAGGCGCAAGGAGATGCTGCATGACATTGCGGTGTTAACTGGTGCTAATGTTATCACCAGTGAGGTAGGTCGCAAGCTTGAGGATGCCACTCTTGATGATCTAGGCCAGGCTGACACAGTCAGGTCTTCCAAAGACAGTACTAGAATTGTTGGCGGAGCAGGCACTCAAACTGATATTGATGCTCGCGTAGCTCAGATTGAGGCTCAAATTGAGCAATCAACTTCTGACTTCGACATCGAAAAACTTCAGGAGAGAAAAGCCAAGCTGACCGGCGGAGTAGCCGTGATCCAGGTTGGTGCTAACACCGAGATTGAGATGAAGAATCTTCAAGAAAGAGTTAAGGATGCCAAAGAGGCTACCAAGGCTGCTATTGAAGAGGGCATCATTCCAGGAGGTGGCGTGACTTACGTCCAGGCTGCTAAAGTTCTAGATAAGATTAAGCCTAAGAGTGAGGACGAAAAAACAGGTATTGAGTTAGTTAGGGCTGTTTTGGATGAACCAATCCGCATGCTTGCCACTAACTCTGGAGTTGACGCCGGCTGGGTTCTTGGTCAAATCAAGAAAAAGGACAAGCCCACCTGGGGATTCAACGCTCTGACCAATGAGTTCGAGGATCTAGTCGAGGCTGGAGTGATTGAGCCTGCAAAGGTAGCAATTGCTGCTTTGCAAAACTCATCTTCAGTTGCCTCAATGATCTTAACTACTGAGTGTTTGGTAACTGACGCTCCAGAAGAAAAAGATGACAGTGCTGCAGCCGCTGCCGCGGCAGCTGGCATGGGCGGTATGGGCGGAATGGGTGGAATGATGTAAAAATTTAGGTTTGGAATTGAAAATTAAGCGGGGCCCGACGGGCCCCGCTTTAGTAGTGTTGACGCGTTATTAACAAACTTCTAAAAACATTGTTAATTGACGCAAATTAGCCTATTACCGTCAGTTAATTGACGGTAATAGGGACTCCTATCTTTATAAAGATATTTTGGAGCTTAAGCAGATTAAAAACTCTAAAAAGATACTTGATCTGTTGCAATTACTTGCTTTTCAGATAGGCCAAGAGGTCTCTTTGCAAGAACTTGGAACACAATTGGAAATGAGTAAAAATACAGTTGCTCGTTATTTAGATTTATTGGAAAAAAGTTTTGTTTTAATTAATGTCCGTGGCTTTAGTCGTAATTTACGCAAAGAAATAAGCAAGACTTCTCGCTACTATTTTTACGATAATGGAATTAGAAATGCAGTTATTAATAATTTTAATTGGATAGATCAGAGAAGCGATGTTGGGAGCTTATGGGAAAATTTTTTATTTGTTGAGAGGATGAAATACAGAGCCTATAAAGAAATTAGAGCCAATCAGTATTTTTGGAGAACTTGGGATCAGCAAGAAATAGATCTAGTTGAAGAAAGAGACGGTAGGTTATTTGGATATGAGTTTAAATGGGGCAATAAACAGCCAGCCGCTCCAACGCAATGGCAAAATTATTATAAACAAGCTAGTTATCAAGTCATTAATAAAGATAATTATTTATCTTTTATTACTTAATCAGTTTTTCCCTACCTCTTTTTCTTTGCACAACTCACCCCTTTTTTGCTATACTAAATTTAGTCAAGCATTTACCAACACCAAACTCAACATATGCTATTTTCAAATAAACCCACCTTTAACTCTAAAAAACTACTTCTTCCTCTACTAGTAATTTTGTTTGGTCTTAGCCTGGGTTTGGGCGCTACAGTGTTAGCGGAACAATTGTCTGGCACCCCAGACAGCGGCGTAACCTCTCGCATTAAACAAATTTATGATGATTTAGATGCGATGGGTCAGGGCAGTGATTCTTCCGGCAGTTGGGGAGATTGGGGGGCTTACTGGAATAGGATCCGCTCGGTGGTGATTGATTACAGCCAGCAATCTTTACAAACTTATGATGATTATGCCAGCCCGGCCAGCAGCGAAGAGGGAAATTGGACTCAAATTAGCCCTAGTCCGGAAATTTGGCAGGATGAGCGTACTGGTTTATATTGGAGTGCGAGTCAGGGCATTCAAGCTTCTGGTAACAATTTTGTAACCACTTGTGCTTTCTTTAGCAGTGATCCTCGCGGCAGCTATGACGGCACTGATCCTAATTGTGGAGCTTCGATTAACCAATGTGCAAATCTAACTTATGGTGACTATACTGATTGGTATTTACCCACTCAAAAGGAACTACAACAAGCATATATTAATGGTATTTATAATCAAACTAGTGGCTCCTTTGCCACTACCTCCCATTTCTGGTCGTCTACGGAGCTATCTACTAATAGCTCTTACGCCTGGAGGGTCAATCTCAACGCTGGCTACACGCACCACTATGGCAAGACTACCGGCTCCTTCGCTGTGCGTTGCGTGCGCCGGGACTAAAAAATACAAGAATTTAAATCTTTTTTTCTTTAAAATTTAAAAAATTTAATTGGTGGTAAGTTTATTATAGGATGTTAGTTTTTATTATGTATGTAAGAAAGCTTCCTTAAAATTCTTTTGATAATTTGTTACTTTATGAGTGGGCGAGATTTTAAGCCATCAACCTGCAAACAAGGCCCTGGGGTTTAAACAAGGCCCAAATTTAAGTCCGTTCTGCCACACCTAGCTGCAGCTTAGTTTTTTAATAAAACTGGTTACAGCTGGGTATTAAAATTCAAAATAATTCTGTAGGTGCAAGGCCTGCTTAATTGTTTGGTGAAGCCAAGTAATTCGCTTGTTAAGCAATAATGTTTGGCCGTCAAGCTGGCAGAGTCATGGTAGTTTGCCACTACCTCCAATTTCTGGTCGTCTACGGAGCAATCTAATAATAGCTCTAACGCCTGGAGGGTCAATCTCAACAATGGCAACACGAACAACAATGACAAGACTAACGACTCCAACGCTGTGCGTTGCGTGCGCCGGGATTTAAGTTTGGGCTGGTGCCTTTTATCTACTTGGTAGAGGTAGGTGTTTAGTTTGACGATTGTTTTTCGGCCCACCTCAGCCAACCAGCAAGCATTTTTCCAATCTCCTCTGACTGTTTAATAATTTGACCCAATTGTTTGTGGGAAATTAAATTCAAATCATAAGCCATTTTGATTCTGTTTTTCAGTTGATCAAAAACAGCGCTGGCTTGCTTAATATACTTTGCTCTGGCTTTAACTGGGCAGTTATTGGCTTGATAAATAATGTCAGATAACTCCCAGTTTTTTTGTATAATTTTTTCACCCAAACTGTATTTATACTCTTTGCGAAAGTTGTGGATTAATTTTTGTAAATATTTTTGCAGTTGGTAAACTTTATCTCCTAATGAAAAATGACGTTTATTTGTGTTTTTGTTCATTGTAATTTTTTTATAACAAAATGTTGGTAGTTGTTAACTGGTTTTAAATATTTTTTTAGTGTACCAAAATGCTGGTGAAAAAGATGTTTTCTTAAGTTAAGACTATCCGCTTGCCTAAAATGACCATAGTATGAATTAAGCGCGGCTTGCAAATATTTAATTTGCTCTGAAGTTGGCTTTGCTTTAAGTGCCACCGCCTCTTGTCGCTGGTGGTTGTGTACCCACAACATTCCTTGGTTAAAATTATATAAAATGGTTTTAACTTGTTTTACAGTCTTATTACGTACATAAATGCGGTGAGGTTTAACTAAATAGCCTACAAAATCAACACCTTGATAAATTGAAGCGAGTTTGGTTTTGGTGGGATTAAGCTTTAACTTTAGTTTAGCTTGCAAAAATTCCTTGATATTCTCCTGCCAATATTGTAGTTGTTGTTTGTCTTGACTTAACATCACTACATCATCGGCATAACGCAAATAATATTTAATCTTTAACTGACGTTTGCAAAATTGATCAAGTTGATTGAGGTAAACATTAGCAAAAAATTGAGAGGTTAAATTGCCAATCGGCAGGCCTTTACTTTTGGGTTGATTAAAAAGAGACTTATGTTTGGGTACTTTGGCATGCAGCTGTTCACTACCGTTTAAATGATAATTGCTAGTTGGATCATGGTTGATAATGATTTTTGTTAACCACAACAACTGTTTTTGTTTAACTGGTTCGCAGTTGTAATAGCGTTGAATATGCTGCTTCAAAATGGTGTTTAGGGTTGGCTTGTCGATTCGAGCAAAAAAATTACTGATATCAAGCTGTTGGTAAAATCCAGGCTGGGAGAAATTTTTGGTTAATTGTTGTAGAAAATGTGATAAATAATTTGCTGCCACATGACCACCTTTATATTTGCGACAGGCAAAAGAATGAAAGACAAACTGCTTTTCAAAGCGCGGTTCTAGTTGGTTAACTAGTAAATGATGTACTACTCGATCTTTAAAATCTGCCGCGAAAATTTCGCGGAGCTTGGGGTAACTAACGGCAAAACAAATGGATTTTGTAGGAAAATATTGATAATTTTTTAGATTTTGTCTAAGCGTTGCCAGATTTTTAAATAATTGGTTTTTAAAAATTAAGGCATTAACAGAATGCTGCTTGTGTTGGCGGCAAGAGTGATAGGCAGCAACTAGTTTGGGGTAAGAAACAAGCAAAGAGTAGTTGATTTTTATCAAACCTGGCGGCTTAGCCATTTTTTTACTATACTAAATACATTCATGCAGTTAATCAAAAGCTTGTCATTATGGGCCTTGTTGTTGTGTGTGGCTGTGCTGGGTGGAATTTACTTTGCACAAAATGCTTTAAGTGTCGGCTCCAGCCCTGTTATTGGGCAAGCAGAAATTATGAATACCGGCGAAAGTTTGTATTTTGATAGCGAGCCTTATGAAGCCAATGTGGTGATTACTGACCCCGACCCAGACAATAACAATTTGCGCACTTTATCTGGTTATGTTTGGTCTGAAGATTTGGGTTGGATTGATTTTGGCAACAGTGAAAATGGCGGGCCGGTGGCGGTAGATTACGAGACCGGTGCTTTATCCGGCAGAGCTTATGTTTTAAACACAGGTGGTTTTATTGATTTTTCTGGTGATGATTTTAATGCCAGCGTGATCATTGATCCCAGCACTGGCATCTGGTCTGGTTATGGCTGGTCAAATGATACCGGTTGGATTAATTTTGGTGAAACTGGGGTGGCAGTAGAAGAAACAGAACCTCCTACCAATCCTACCACCACCAGTGGTTATGCCAGTAGCAGTAAAGCCCTTGGTCTAGCTTCGTCTGAAGGAGCTGATGGTGAGTTAGAGACTGATGATGACATCTGGTACAACCATGAGCAGCCTTATTTTGAGTGGTTTGGAGCTTCCGACGATGGTAGTGGCTACGTAAGTGGAGTGGCAGGCTATTATGTTTATTTTGGCACCGATGCCAATGCTATTCCGGAAACTCACGGTGCTTCTCAAGAAGAAGCATATTATACTGCCAACGGTTTAATTTCTGGCGAAACTTACTATTTGCGAGTGCAAGCTTATGATGCTGCTGGCAACATTTATTCTGATTCCGCTGAAGAATACACTCTTTATATTTATAAATACGATGGTGCTCAGCCAGTTAATCCGGCTGGCCTGTCTGCTCCTCAAACTTATCGCAATAGTATAGATAGTTTTACCATTTATTGGCCAGATTCAGGCAACAACGCAGCCTATGATTTACCGGTGGGAGCCAGCGGGATTAAAGGTTATCAGTACAAGATTGGTGAAGTCGGTACTTGGCATGGCAGCTTGCATACTGGTGAGGAAGATTGTGCCGATGTGATTGCTGGCACTTCTTATACACTTGATCCTGAATTTGACAATTTACAAACTGGAGAAAATAATTTTTATCTGCGCACTGTGGATAACGCTTGCAATATTGCCAGTTCAGCCGTTAGTGCTATCTTAAAATACTCGGGTGAGGCTCCATCAGAACCGCAAAATTTAAGTGTGGATCCTGCTACTAATGAACAAAACAACTTTGCATTTAGCTGGCAAGCCCCCAATACATTTACCGGCCAAGAGTCTGGCTTGAATTATTGCTACACAGTTAACACCGTGCCCTCAGCCTTAAACTGCAGCTGGACTAGTGACTTAAGCTTGAGCGCTGGATCGTATGCTACTCAGCCTGGGACCAACTCTTTTTATGTAGTGGCTAAAGATGAAGCTGGCAATGTGAATTATGATGCTTATAGCTCAATCAACTTTACAGCTAACACTTCTGCGCCCGGTGTGCCGCGCAGCTTAGATGTAGCTGACATTTCAATTAAAGCTACCTCTAACTGGAAATTGGTTATTTCTTGGGAGGAGCCAGGTGAAGTGGGAGCCGGAGTTGAAAGCTATCAAGTTTTCCGTAGCACTAGCAGCACCAACTGTTCGAGCAATTTATCTGGTTTTAGTCGCATTGGCAGCACTGCTGGCACTTCTTACACTGATGCTGGTTTGAGTCAGCAAGATTATTATTATTGTCTTAAGGCTTGTGATAGTGCCAATAATTGCAGTGCTGTTTCAGCTACCGCCACAGGCTATCCCACTGGCAAGTTTACCGAAGCCGCTAGTTTGACCGCCAAGCCAGTTGTGTCTGGTATTACCACTAAGCAAGCTACTATTACTTGGAGTACAGGCCGCGACAGCGATTCAAAAGTGCAGTATGGTCCTGAATCAGGCGAGTATTACGAAGAAGAGCCTTCTAAATCAGCCCAGACCACCGATCACAGCATTACTTTATCTAACCTGTCTGCCGGGACCACTTATTATTTTAAAGCCAAATGGACTGATGTTGATGGCAACACTGGTTTATCCGATGAATACTCTTTCACTACTGATGCCGCTCCTATTGTGCAGGAAGTGAATGCAAGCAATATTAATCTGGACAGAGCCATAATCCAGTTTACTTCTAAAGATGCCAGCAAAGCTAGAATTTATTATGGGCCTACCACTACTTTTGGTGGGGTAAAAGAAATTAACGTTAGTTCTTTAGAAACCACTTATAGTGTTGATTTAACTGATTTAGAAGATGGGACTAAATATTTTTACCGCGTTAATTTATTTGATAGCGAAGATGAAGAATATCAGGGTGATATTTATTCGTTCACAACTCTGCCCAGACCGCGTTTAAGCAATGTCCGTATTCAGCAAGTGCGCAACAGCGCTCAGCCCTCCATTTTGGTTAGTTGGCAAAGCAATACTGATGTCAGCTCGATTGTAACCTACTGGCCGGCCAATGAATCTTCCGCTGTGCGAGATGAAGTCAATGTGGCTTTAAAAAGTGGCGAACATGAAATGTTAGTGCGTGGTCTTTATGCTGACACGACATATAATCTACAAGTTAAAGGCAGAGACAAATTGGGCAATGAAGCTGTTTCTGATTTACTCTCATTTACCACTGCTACGGATACTAGACCACCTCAAATTAGTAGCCTGAGCGTTGAAGGAGCCACTATTCCTCCCAATCGCACTGCCGGCCAAGAATCAACTGCCCAACTGGTGGTAGCCTGGAACACAGATGAACCAGCTACCTCTCAAGTAGAGTTTGGCGAAGGTTCTGGCACTAGCTACTCTCAAACTACCCAACTGGATAATAAGCTAACTTATAATCATTTGGTGGTAATTAGCAATTTAACTCCTAGCAAGGTGTATCACGTTAGAGCTATTTCTAAGGATAAGGCTGGCAATGAAAGCAAATCGGTTGATAATGTGGTCATTACCCCCAAAGCAACTGATAATGCCCTTGATTTAGTGATTACCAATTTAAGTGAAGCTTTTAGTTTCTTTGGAGGCTTAAGGCAATAGTATGAGTCACAGTTCTGCCCCCGCCATCTACCTAGAAAAAATCAATAAGTCGTTTAAGACTGCCCAAAAACCAGTGCAAGTATTAAATAATATTAGCTTAACTGTGGATGAAGGAGACTTTTTAATTATTTTTGGGCCATCAGGTTGTGGCAAATCAACACTACTTCATGTAATTTTGGGTTTAGAACCACCTACCAGCGGTAATCAAGTTAAGGTTTTGGGTAATCAGATTTATGCTGGCTTAAAAACCAATCAGGGTTGGTTTGATGAAGACGATGCTGCCGAGTTTAGAAAAGAACATATTGGTATGGTTTATCAGCAAACTTATTGGATTAAATCCCAGAACGTAGTGCAAAACGTGGCTTTCCCTTTACTTTTACTTGGTGAGAGTGAGTTGAAAGCTGCAAGCAAGGCTAAACAAGTTTTAGAGTCGGTGGGCATGCTTGATTGGAGTGAGTATATTCCCACAGAACTATCATCTGGACAACAACAGCGGGTTAACCTAGCACGAGCTTTAATCACTAACCCAGAAATTTTAATTACGGATGAACCTACCGGCAATCTTGATTTTCAATCAGGTCAAGAGCTAATGGAAATGTTAGTTAAGTTAAATAAAGCTGGCAAAACCATTATTATGGTAACGCACGACTTAGAGTACTTGCCCTATGCTACTAAAGCGGCCGAGATGTTTGATGGTGCAATAAAAGGTGTTTACACTGGTCAGGAAAAGAAAAACATTTTAAAAAATTTAAGAACCAAAAAAGTGGAGTTAGTGGGATGAGAAATAAAAACAAAAAACAATCATTTTTGGCTAGTTTAATTAGTTATCTCAAATTATTTATTGAGTTAACGGCTTTAATTTTAGGCTATTTAGTTTACCAATTAATTAATGTCGGTTTAAAGTTAATCCCGGGCAAGCTATCAAACCGCTTTGCTACTTTTAGCGCCAATTCATACCAAAAATTAGTAGACAAACTAGATCGACCCAAAAACCATTCCATTAGTCGTTTAAGCTTAATTAAGCTCTCTACTCAAAACCTAGCTTCAAAAAAATCTAGAACTTTAATTACCATTGGCGGAATGGCTGTCGGTATTGGCTCGATTGTGTTTTTAGTTTCGATTGGCTATGGTTTGCAAGATTTAGTGGTGTCTCGGGTCGCCCGCTTAGAAGAGCTCAAGCAAACCGATGTAATTGCCCAACCTAATAGTGAGCTTAAAATCAATGACGAATCGCTGAGTAACTTTAATAACTTGAGTGAAGTTGAACAAGTCTTACCTTTAATCTCAGTGGTGGGGCGAGTGACTTACAAGCAAGCCGTATCTGACATGGCAGTTTATGGAGTGACCAGTTCGTATTTAGAGACTTCTGCTATTCAGCCAATTCGTGGTGAAATTTTTGAAAGTGACGATCTAGCTCGCTTAGTTTTTGAAAAAGTAGAAGTTAGCGGAGAAAATTTAATTCTTGGTGAAGTAGCAGGAGCTCAAATCACTCAGGCTGATTTTGGTCAGAGTGTGGGAGAAGTTCAAGTTGATATTGAGCCCCATATTTGGCTCAGGGTTCGCGAATCTCCCAACACCAACTCAGAAATTTTGGGTTACACCAAGCGGCCTGAGGGACAGTTGTTTGGGGAAAAGGTTTATGGTTCAGCTTTTAGTGGTAGCGAAGCTGGCAACGTGGCGCAAACTTCTGAAGGTCAAGATTTGGGTTATTGGATTCAAACATCCGTCTTTGTGTGGCAAAAAGATGAGTTTGGAGAATATCAGCCTGTGGTTGGCGAGCAGGGAGAGCAACTGCAAAAAACTGGCTATATTGCTGAGCTTGGCTTGACTGCAACTCCAAAGCTTCAAGCTCAGGCCGTTGGTTCTGTGTTAGGAGTAACCGATGAGCAAAATACAGCCACCAATCCTGCCAGCGTTAGCCAGCAAACTGTAAATATTACTGATAGCGGAATTGATTGGGTTGAATTAGCAACTGATTCTGCTCAATTAGACCAAGAGTCGGTTCAGCAAGTTGTTCTATCAGATTCAGCTCAGCGCCAAGCTGTGGTAAATCGAGCCATGTTAAATGTTCTGGGTTTAGCTGAAAACCAAGCTCTGGGAGAGAAGTTTGAAGCCAGTTTTATTGTGATGGGCAAGGCTTTAGGGCAAGCGGGAGAAAAAGTTGAATCAGTTCCAAGCGAATATGATATTGTGGGCATTATCCCGGGTGACAAAACTCCTCTGTTTTATGTGCCTTTTTTAGACCTGAGATCTTTAGGTATTGTAAATTATCAACAAGCTAAATTAGTGACATCTTCTCAACAAGTTTTGCCTGAAGCCCGACAAAAAATTGAAGCCATGGGTTATGTAACTCGCAGTGTAGTAGATACCGTTGATCAAATTGAAAGTATTTTTGCTACCACCAGATTGCTTTTGGCTCTGCTTGGTTTGGCTGCTCTGCTAGTAGCTTCTTTAGGTATGTTTAACACTTTAACGGTGTCTTTGTTAGAGCGAACCAGAGAGGTGGGGCTAATGAAAGCCCTAGGCATGAAATCACATGAGGTCAAGGAATTATTTTTAATTGAGTCACTAACAATGGGTTTGTTAGGTGGTGTCTTAGGGTTACTGCTTGGTTTCTTAAGCGGCAAGCTTTTAAGCATTGGCTTATCTGTTTTTTCAATTGCTAGAGGAGTTGGGGTAATGGATATTTCGTTAATTCCTGTTGGGTTTGTCGTGGTTATTATCTTTTTAGCTATTTTAGTGGGAATCATTACCGGTCTATATCCAGCCAAACGAGCTCGTCATATTTCAGCTTTGAATGCCTTGCGCTATGAGTAGATATTGAGTCGGTGCAAAATCAAATGCTTTATCTAAGTTTCCCTCTCAGAGGGAAACTTTTGGTTGTTTCTTTCCTTCTAAGAGAGAAATATTAGTCATAAATATATACATCGTATGTAGATATATCACTTTTTTTGATTAAATATATATTTGACATGTAGATATCTATGGTATAATATCCAAATATATACATAGCATGTAGATATTATGCAAAAATCAAAATATGTAGAAATTTTACGCGACTGGAATTTTTGGGGAACCAACAAAGTTGATACAGGTCTTAAGCGTAAATATTATTTAAAGAAGCTCCGTCAATTGAGTCGATTAAACGAAGTAGTTGGAATTTGTGGAGTACGAAGATGTGGTAAAACTACTCTTCTTTTGCAGTTAATTCAAGATTTGCATGAAATTAATAAACTCCCTTTAAAAAATACTTTATATGTTAATTTTGAAGATCCTCGTTTGGGAGATTCTTTAACAGCCTTAGATCTATTTGACATTATTGAAGAATATCAGGCTCAACTTGATCCAAAAGGGAAAGTTTATTTATTTTTAGATGAAATTCAAGTAGTTAAAGATTGGGAAAAATTCGTTAGAACCATTTATGATCAACAAAAACAAGTAAAAATATTTGTTAGTGGTTCTAGTTCATCTATTTTTGATAGCAAGCTCTCTTCTTTACTTTCTGGAAGAATTGTTAATCTTCAGGTTTTCCCCCTAAACTTTGTTGAATTTTTACAGTTTAAATATCAAGATGATAATACTAACAAATCCCAGACGGATGACTTCTTTGAAAAATCCTTAACCGAATATTTAACTTACGGAGGTTTCCCTAGAGTAGTTTTAGAACAGGATAAAATTGCCAAACGTCAAATATTGGTTTCTTACTACGAATCAATTTTGGAACAAGATGTCATTCTAAAAAACAATATTAAACAAGCCGCAGTTTTAAAACAGCTAGCTAAATATGTCCTATCAAATATTAGCAACCAAATATCTACATATTCTCTTCAAAAAACTTTAGGAATAAGCAATCAACATATCGGTCGTTACCTAGATTATTTAGAAGACGCTTATTTAATCTTTCGAATTCCTAAATTTTCTTATTCTGTTAAAAAGCAGATCTATAATCCAGATAAAGTTTTTTGCGTGGATTCAGGCCTAGTTAATACCGCAGGGTTTTCTTTTTCAGAAAACAAAGGGCATTTACTTGAAAATCTTGTTTATCTTAAATTAAAACAACAAAACAAAGACTTATATTACTGGAAAAACGGGACTGAGATAGACTTTTTAATTAGAAAAGGAGTGCAAGTGGATAGACTGGTTGATGTAACAACTACTGTTGATGACGATCAAGTCTGGGAAAGAGAAATAAAATCTTTAGCTATTGCCCAAAAAGAATATCCTCAGGCAGAAATGCTATTAATCAGCCTTTATAACCAATCAAATCGCCAGGGAAATGGTTTAACTGGCCTCAAAGAGTTTCTATTTGAAAAATTTAATAGCTAATTCTGATTATGCCTCGTAGCCTGCTGCGGCCTCGTAGCTTGCTGTGGGGAACAATATCAACTACAAGAAAAGTCCAATATGTGTGTGACCTGTACAGATGGTTGCTCAAGCTCTTCTCTTGAGATAGAATAATGCCTGCTTAAGTTGAAGTACTAGCCACAGCTTATAACTATTTAATTAACAAAAAAAGCAAAGCCTTGAAGCCACCAAAATTAGAATTGCTTCGCGAGCGAGCAATCAACATTAACACTATGTTTTTAACTCTTAAAAATGAATCTCGAAGTATCCCAAAAATTACTATAGCTTCGCAATTCATTAAAAAATATGTATTATTGAAATAAATTAAAATAGCAAAGCAAAATTATTAGCAACTTATCTCGAAAGTGAATCTCGGAGCAACGAGACAAACAAGCAAACCATTGAATTAACACAAAAAAGCGAAGCCTTGAAGCCACCAAAATTAGAATTGCTTCGCGAGCGAGCAATCAACATTAACACTATGTTTTTAACTCTTAAAAATGAATCTCGAAGCAACGAGATAATAAAATAAACAATTAGATTAAAATAGTAAAGCAAAATTATTAGTAACTTATCTCGAAAGTGAATCTCGAAGCAACAAATTTAATTATTAAAGAAAGCTTCGCAATTCACTTTCAAGATAAGTTGCTACGCCAGGGTAGCTCAGCCGGTTAGAGCACAGGATTCATAAACCTGAGGTCGTGAGTTCAAATCTCACCCCTGGTACAAAATTTGGTACAAATATTTG